>JBPOHP010000061.1:0-3478 GCA_052035445.1 Candidatus Magasanikiibacteriota bacterium | reverse complement strand
TGTCGCGCATGACGTTCAAAATCCGCGCAATCACACGCGGGTCAAAGTCCTGTTCAATCTCAACTTTGCGTTGTACCTCAGCGCGTTTTGCTTGCGCGATCTTGTTGGCGACTCCCAAGCGTTGCATTCCGCGGAAACCACGCGCCAGCATACGGTTCGTTTTTTGCGTTTCCGAAATTTCCTCGTCTGTAAAAAAGTACCTGCCCATGATAAGCGCATGGGTGGCAAGCAGGATAATCATGGATACAACCAAGCCCGCCTCGGTCAAGGCTACCGCATCAAGCGTCAAAGTCTGCGAGGCGAGGTTGATGAACGCCATAAATACGGCAACCACGATTACCGAGGATACCGCAACAATGCCGCCCCAAAATGCTGTTTTGCGCTGTGTTGCCGACGCCAGCGGGCGTGTAAATTGCTTCGTGTATAGGAACAGCGGCATGACGCCAGCGAGAAAAACAAATAGCCCGTAATACCAGAAGCCGGTCACATAAGCCACAGTAACGGCACTTACAAGATCAAGGATTACGAATACCGCCTCCGCAAAATATAAGGCAGACCACAATTCCCAGTTCGACGGTTTCTTTTCAGGCTCTTTATCGTCCAATGATTTCAGGATTTCGTCAGTCTCGTTATTCATTTTATTTATTCCTTTCAATTGTTCCGTTGATGTACGGATTCAAATACTCATGCACAAACTTACCAACCAGCCACGCCAGCGCAATCAAGGCGGCTGAAATAGAGACAACTATAATGCGCTTCATTTCCCGTCGTCCCCCCAAATTGGCTTGTTGTTGTTGACGATGTTGGCAAGGTAATTTGTAATCGTTTGGTTTTGCGTCTGACCGTACTTCCACGCATTTGGCGCGCCTGTCAACCACCGCCCGACATAGTGTCCGCGCCGCTTCTCACGAATACTCGCCGTGCCGTCCTCTGTTTTGCGGATGCGGAACACGCGACCCTTCACAAACATCTCGACCTCATGGTTATTTACCACCCTTATCTCCGCGCCGCGTATCCCGTACTGATACTTTGGTTCCTCGCGTTCGACTGGCTCATCTATGCGCCGAAGGAGCGAGAATACGCCGGTATGATACACGGCAAGGAGGATGATAAGCCAAAACAAGATGTCACCAATAATCATGATATGCTCACGATCATATACGCCACCGCGCACAGGGCGGAGAGGGCGAGGACGATCACCGCAATGGCGGCGGCAGTTCCGCGCCGCGTTTCGCCGCGCTCGTCTTTCGTGGCATTGTAGTGTTCCTGCCATCTGTCATGTTCGTCTGTTGTTGGCATGTCAGTTCCTTTCGTGTTCCTCTTCGTGGCACTCACGGCAGAGGGCTTGTAACATCCAGTCGGCTTCAAGAAATAAAAACCAGTAAGCAAAATCCCAACGGTGATGCACGTCCAGCGGCTTTGGCTTGCCGCAATTCTGACACTTGTATCCTGCCAGCCGTCTAATCCGCCGCGCTTTGTTGTACCAATGGTAGGTTTGCAGGTAATACTCCCTGTACCATCTGCGACGGGGGAGAAAAGGGCGGAGGAGTAAGACCAGCAGGGAGTTCAATCTTGTACCTCGTAGGAATCCACATTGCGTCGCGTAAGCGCGTCAGCCGACTGTGCGTCTTTTGCCGTAATGGACGAGCCAAAGCGCAATCCATGATTCACGGCGACATAATACTGCATAGTAAAAACTCCATAATCACTCACCCACACCACAAGTGCCAGACCGTCATTATCTTCCCATTCCTGTAGCGCTTTGTGTTGGTGTAACTTTAATTCGGAACAATTCAGCCTATCACCCGACACAGTCTTGCTCTCTGCCAGTACACCGATTCCATTCGGCAGTATGCCGTGATGATCGCCAGCCACCTTTTCGTCGTACACAATATACGGTGGCACATTGATGCGGCGGTGAGGTGTGGCGATCTTCGCAACACACCGAACGCCGAGCGAGCGGAGAGCAATCGCGGCGGCGTCCTCGCCCTTGTTACCTGTACGTTTGTTGTTCATAACTGCCTCGTACCGCGTTTCGAGCGTGACTTTTTTAGCGCGTCACTTGCCTTATCCAGTATCTTCTTTGTTCCGCGGCTTGGTTTCCAGCCGATTTTTTCGTAGTATTTTCCAATGATTATTTTATCCAAGTTCATCGCTTCCACGCATTACCTTTCTCGAAAAACCGTGCGGCTCGCTCTTTGTATTCATGGGTCAGGTCGTTCCACGCGTCCGCCTTTTCCTGCTCCCATTTCAGCCGATTGGGGTAATTGAACAGTCGCTCGAAGTCGGCGGTAAAGTGGTATTTCGGCGTCTGCTTGACCTTTTCGCCCGTCGCCCATTCGCGCATCTGGTCTACGGTCATGGGGCGGGCTTCTTCAGGGTTGCCTAGAATGATGGCTTGATCCAGGATGTCCGCCGGGCTTCGCTTCGCTTCGTGCTGTACCTCTTTGGCTACCCTGAAATGGTGGAGGGATAAGCCTTGCACAATCCATAGCATGATGCTGTTGTCGTCAAAACCGCCGATGTAATTCAGGTTGCGCCGCACGGTTTCTCCGTCACAGCGGAAGGCTTGCGCCGAGGCGTTCAGCAGGTCGCGCCAGTTCATTGTGCAGTCAACTCCTCGGGTCTTTCGCCTCGGATCGCCGCCGCGTAGCAGTCAGCGGTTTTGTTGTACACCTTCGACGTGCGCCACTTGCGATACAGCAAAATCCGTTTGACACGCGCCCAAAAACGCGGTTCGTGCGCCAAGTCCAAGCCGTTGAAAATGTGATAGGCGTTGAACTCGTTTTTGGCGTACTTGTGGGCGATCATCCATTGGTTGATGTCGGTCATTTCCAATTCTCCGCAATCTGCCTTGCTTCACCAATCAGGGCGGCAAAGCGTTCGCGCTGTGTCCTGTCTTTTATCCACTCGAATTTTGCGCCTTGCAATCCATCCAACCAGCCGATGACTCTATCGTATTCGTGCGGTTTTACACCATCGCCAAAAGCGTTTCGCATTTCATCGTCTGTCCACTTCTCGTTATACGTTTTAGCGAGGATGGCAAGCGGCGTAATGCCTTTGGCTTCGTTCTCAGGTCGCGCCGCAAGTGAGGCGGCAAGGCGAAAGTAATCATACGGTAAAACTTCTTTTAGCGGTTCGATTTCGCCGTTCAGGTTTTCGTACTTTTCGTACACGTCCATCCAGCGGCGGAGCGTTTCGCCTGTGGCGGTCAGCAGGGGGTATCCTAGTTGTTCGTTGATAACCGAGGATGCCCACGCCTGAAAATGATGCTTCGTGATCTCACCTTCGGCGTCCTGCTCCACGAATCGCCATTCATTCAATGCCAGTTCTCCGATTTTCCACTGGACTTTACCGCGTAGTGCCTCGGCGCGCTCGAAGCGTTTGCCCTCGCGCGTGATGGCTTTGATAAAAGCAGGGCGGAGTTGGTATGCCGTACCAGTCACGTTCACTCGCCTTTCATCGGCAGGTAATATTT
>JBPOHP010000101.1:0-5392 GCA_052035445.1 Candidatus Magasanikiibacteriota bacterium | reverse complement strand
GACGCAGCAATGCGTACAAGGTGGTTGTTTTTCCAGAACCTGTTGGCCCAGTTACCAAAATCATACCAAACGGTTTTTCAACCGCTGAAACAAACAACTCTCGATCCGCTGACGAAAAACCGAGATCATTGAGCGAAAAACCCTGTATATAATGTCCTAAAAGACGCATAACCACCTTTTCACCTTCCATAGTTGGAATAAGTGATACGCGCAAATCTACCGCTAAGGTATCGTGGGTAAATGAAATTGAACCGTCTTGCGGAGAATTATGTACATCAAGACGAATTTTAGCCATAACCTTAATGCGATTGAGGACACGTTCGTAAATGTCTGGCAAAATTTCACCCACTTCAACCAGTACGCCGTCAATACGAAAACGCACTGATACGCTTTTAGCGCGCGGTTCGAAATGAATATCTGACGCACGATTTGCTACCGCGTCTGACAAAATCTCTTCCACAATCTGTGGTGCAACCCGTTCACCACCTTTTAATATCTCATTAAACTTAACGCTTAAATTTTTTTGATATCGTCGCAACCGCGCTTCGATTTCCTCAGGAAGGGCGCAAGCGATAGTAACTTTTTTAACTTTCAGCATTTTAGCCGCATCGACGGGTAAATTTTTTTGCGAGGGATCGTCAGTTGCGATCACGGTCTCTTTATCGAGCATTCGAAAAACAATAGCTCTATACTTGAGAGCTGTTTTTTCTGGCAACAAGCGAATAAGCTCGTCACTTGGGGGATAGGTAGCTAGATCAGCAAACGGAACGTGGTAATATTCGGCAACTGCCTGCCCAATAAGCGACCGGTCAACGACGCCACGATCAATCAAATACTGTAACACCGAACCCTGTGCCCCCGCCGACGAACGAGCCCGCTCTAAATCTTTCTCACCAATATAATGAAGTGAGAGTAGCAGTTCTTCAATCTTTTTTTCATCTTTGAACATAGTGAAGAGGAATCGCTCTACATTTTAAGCAATTTTCTAATCCTATCGACAATTTCGGTTAGGGAAACATTTGCTTTGACAAGATAGTCTTTTGCTCCCAATTTTTTTGCTCGTTCAAAATCTTCTTGTTGGCTTAAATTTGAAGAAACAATTACTGGAATAGAGATCTTTTTTTGTTTTAAATCAGTTAACACACCGAAACCGTCTTTGCGTGGCATAACTAAATCTAAAAGTGCCGCGTCAAAATTGCCCGTTGAAAGCTTCTCGATCGCTTCTTCACCATCAAAGGCAACTTCGACGTCGAATCCGACACTTGTTAATTTAAGCTCAAGAGCATGCGCCAACGGGCGCTCATCTTCGGCTACGAGTATTTTTTTGGATTTTTTTGGGGCACTTGCCATAACAAACAACAATCATTTTCTAAGAGATAGAATCAGTATACCGTAAAACCGTATTTTATTGTACTGGGGAAAGATGGCGTTTTTTAGAATCTTTCATTGTCTTGAATTATTCATTGGTTTTTGCTACCATCACGATACTTTTCATTGTAGCTTGAAACCGTATGGAAGCGGCTCTTCCTCAACATATCGCAATCATTCCCGATGGCAACCGTCGCTGGGCCAAACAACAAGGCCTTAAGGTGGTTTTTGGTCACCGCGCCGGCGCAGAAACTACGGAAAATATCCTCAAAGAAGTTCTTCACCTCAAAATCCCCTACCTCACATTTTGGGGTTGTTCGGTTGATAATCTAGTGAAACGCGACCCCGAAGAGATTAAGTTTCTTCTGGCGTTATTTGAAGAACATTTTACAAAACTCATTGAAAACGAAGCCATCCACCGTGAACAGGTGAACATTCAGGCGTATGGTTTGTGGCGCGACTATTTCACGCCCGGCGCCAAAAAAGCAACCGAAACCATGATCGAACGCACGGCCGGTTACTCCCAGTACCACCTCACGTTTTTGCTCGGCTACAGCGGCATCCTTGAAATGACCGCCGCCTGCGAACAACTCCGCACTGCATTACCAAACTCTCCCATCACGCCTGAGGCAATTAAACAACACCTCTACACCCGCGACCTGCCGCCCGTTGACCTAGCAATAAGAACCGGCGGCGAACCTCACCTTTCGAGTGGATTTATGATGTGGGACATGGCCGACGCTCACCTTTATTTCACCGAAACGCTCTGGCCGGATTTTTCTCTACCAGAATTTTCACAAGCTCTCACATCGTTTAGTTCGGCTGAACGCCGCCGTGGCAAATAAAAATTTCAAACAACACCGCCCCGACGTTATGCACACGGTGTTGTTTTTTTATAAACACGCTATACTACTAATTATTCTAAACGTTCACAAAACACCTTATCAAAAGATCGATCACGTTGTCGCTCTAGCAACCACCAAACAAATCTCTTTTCAGGAGCCAGACATGGCACGCACCTACATCACCTCGGTATTGCTTCTATTCAATCTCAGCTCGGCTCACACCACTATTGCCGGCCGCCCGCCATGGGACGACACCAAAAAGCCGTCTGAAAAAAAACCCGATAACCAAAAGCCTCCCGACAAACCGAAGAGCACATAAAGTCCAGGCGTGAGTGCCTGGTTTTTCTTTGCACAGCTCCTATTGCCGACTCACGAGACGCTTTATATACTTACTCGTGGAGGATAACCCATCATATGAACGCACTTTTTCCGAGCACCATCACGATTGACGATGTTATCAAACGTATCAAGACCTACTACACCGGCGACACTGAGCTGGTACGTTTAGCGTACGATTTTGCAGCTCACGCCCACGACGGTCAATTTCGTAAATCTGGCGAGCCCTACATCATCCATCCGCTGGCCGCGAGTTATTTACTCGCCACCATGAGTATCGACGTACCCATTATTGTAGCCACCCTTTTGCATGATGTCCCCGAAGATACGGCCGTAACCATCGAAGATATTGAAAAAAACTTTGGTGCCGACGTGGCTAGAATGGTCCAAGGGATTACTAAACTCGGCAAACTCAAATACCGCGGTGTTGATCGCTACATCGAAAACCTCCGAAAAATGTTTGTGGCCATGGCCGAAGACGCCCGCGTGATGATCATTAAATTTGCTGACCGTGTCCACAATCTTTCAACCCTTGCCTCGCTCCCCCCAGAAAAAGGCAAACGGATCGCGCTTGAGAGCCTCGAAATTTTTGCGCCGATCGCCAACCGCCTCGGTATGGGCGAATTTAAAGGCTATCTCGAAGACTTGGCGTTCAACTATCTCCACCCCAAAGAATACGCCCGCACCAAACAAATTCGTGACCGCATCGTGACTGACCAGGAACAGTATTTAGAAGTAGTCATGAATAAAATTCGCGAAGAATTAAAAAAGAACTGCGTCCATAGTATTGAAGTCCATGGCCGTAAAAAACAACTTTATAGTTTATACCAAAAATTGGTCAAGAAAAATTGGGAAGGCGAAGGTATTTACGATATCATCGCACTACGTGTCATCGTAAAATCAATCGCTGATTGTTACGCTACGCTCGGCGTCATCCACCAGCTGTGGAAACCACTCACCGGTCGCATCAAAGATTACATTGCCCAACCAAAGCCTAACGGCTATCAATCGCTTCATACCACCGTTTTTTGCGATGGCGGACGCGTGGTCGAAATCCAGATCCGCACCGCGGAAATGCACCAAGAAGCCGAATACGGTGTGGCAGCACATTGGCACTACGACGAGCAAGGCTCGCGCCTCCCGGCCCGCGATGTTTCCTGGGCCAAAGAATTGGTGCGCATCCAACAAGAGTCGCTCCACAACCTTTCGGACATGGAGGCGCTCAAAATTGATTTTTTCCAAAATCGGATTTTTGCTTTTACCCCGAACGGTGACGTGATTGATCTTCCCGAAAACGCCACGCCTGTTGATTTTGCTTACCATATTCATACCGATATTGGTAATCACGCTAGTGGAGCCCGGGTAAATGATCAGTTTGTGAGTCTTAATACTGCACTAAAAAGCGGTGATGTGGTAGAAATTATTATCGATAAAAATCGTAAAAGTCCATCCAGTGATTGGCTTAAATTTGTCAAAACTCACGCGGCACGCGGCCATATAAAAGCCGCGCTCAAAGAACATTCACTAGGAAATTGGATAAAGACCATTTTGCCCGCAAAAAAAGGACACTAGCTACCTACCAAGATTGCCAAAACCAAAAATCTCTCGTGAGTACGAGAGATTTTTGAGATTTAGCTAAAATCTATACTTTAAACACCCGAGAAGGTAGTGGTACCTGTACAGGTTCCATTAACACCGCCCGTTGGCGTCAAAAGTTTCCAATAGAGGTTGTAGTTGGATGGCGAACCTGCTGAAGTTGCTTTCGAAACAATTGCACCAGAACTCGTTGCGGTACCCGTTAAAGGAATCATTGAGCTATAGCTTACACCACTTGCCAATGCGTACCGTTGATTACCAACAGGGATAGAACCGAAAGTACAAGCCATGGCGGTACCCGAAACCCAGACATTGAGCGAGTCGTTATTACCAGTGTTAGTAACTGTCAATGATACATCAGATGATTGAGCGTTGAGCCCTAACGATCCATAGCTAATGGAAGAACCGACATCAAGAGCGGAGAGTGTAAGGATCTCAACATCATTAGTCGCAGCGCCTGTAGCTAAAGCGGCATCCGTAGCTACGATACGACCACGCCAGACACTCGCACTATACGGACCAGCATCCGTTGCCTCGGCAAAGTATTGGACTGGTACGGTACATTCGTAGTTACCCGTTTCACTACTGCCACCACTACAGGCACCAGGAATCGTAGTGAAGTTACAGGAATATCCAGTACTATTACTGTTATAACAACGGTTGTCATTATACGTACAACCAGAAACTGCGCTGCCGGTCTGGAAAAATTCCATGGTGAGCGAAGTTACATCGGCACAACCATTATTATCAGTAAACGAACCGTAAATATATATATTTTTTGTGGTATTTTCAGCTACCGTAAAGGAAGATAACGAAACCCCCTGAGTAGATTCAGCAAAAGTCACGGTATTTACCGTCGGAGCTTCATTGCCAATTGTGGTCGAAGTTTGCGAATCATCTGCTTGTGAACGCAAATTAATAACTACTACCAAAAGAAGCAAACCCCCAATAAACAACAGCGCAGCTAAAATATAATTGAGCGCAGATTTACTTCCTTCTTCATAACGTTCTGCCATAAGGATTTCTACGTAATAAAAAAATAAACAATTTTTTCGGCGAAACTATTTTTGGATAGTAACCGAAGTTGTAACAAGAGCATCTACTCCGTTAATTTTTACCTTTGTGATTGCCGAATGGGTCGGAGTAGCCGCTTGAACGTGTGATGTTCTAGGGGCTACAGGATAGTAACGCATACCGGTAGTTAGGTGTTTGCGTGAAGTGATCGGAGATACGAGTAGGAGAAAACT
>JBPOHP010000074.1:0-2255 GCA_052035445.1 Candidatus Magasanikiibacteriota bacterium | reverse complement strand
GCGAAGGCGATAGTTTGTCGCTGTGGCACTGGCTAGATCGTTTGCACCTCAAACACGACCTCACCAAGTTGTATGCCGGTCATATTCATTATTTTTCTCGCGCGAGTTTGCGAAAATTGTTCGTATCGGCTGGATTCATGGTTACTAAATTTCGTTACAGTGAACATATTTTGGGCCAGGTTATTGGCGTGCTTTCTTTTTTCGGCACACACCGCGCTGCCCAAAAACGACAGGGGAAGCAGCTCAATAACGAAGAATATTTTGCAACGAGCGCGGTACAACAGAACTATTTGGTTAAAGTCGTTAAGCAGTTTGTAAATATTTTTATCTTTTATGAATCATCGTTATTCCGTTTTTTGCCGTCGCCGAATGTGCATGTATTTGCAAAAAAATAGAGAAGGGTGATAGCTTCTCTTAGTTAAGTCTTTTGTATATCTTGCTAGTGAGTGTTTCGCTGCAACCTGCTACAAGACAGGAGCGAACAAGTCTGTAGCAGGCTTCGAGGGTAGTTATTTTGAGCGGTGGTGTATTGCCTATGTCTGGTTCTATGCCCATTTTGTCACAGCTCGGATCGCGTACTTCTGTAGGAGAGCTCCATCTGTGGGTGTGGCAATTACCGTTTCCTATTGCGCATATGCCCACAAACATCTCGTCGCCCTTTAACAACGTAATATCAGTGGCGAGTTCGGCCACTTCGCTGGTTGAGGGGCAACCAGAAATTCCTGCGAAAACGAAAAATATGCCGACAGTAAACAATTTCTGAATGAACAAGATACGTGGTTGCATGGTTCACCTCGTGGTCATGAAGTTGTTGGTATGTTCTGTCTGATATCATCTATCATGAGTTGTAATTCGCGGTTTCCGTTCCATTCGTTGATCCCGACCGTAAACACTAGATCAACTTTGTCGCCGGGTTTCAGACAGTCTTTCCAGTTAGCCGGATGTCGGTCGCAGTCGCCAAAACCAAAGGCGATGGTTTTTTTCATGGTATGAGAATGATGCTTAACAAGGAGTCGCAAGTGTTTGCCATCCTGGCCAACAGGGTCAACCGAAACAATTTCTACACCGTAGGCGACGTAGCGCGGTTCATCGTTGGTTTTGCCAAACGGCTCAAATTTTTGGAGGATGTCGTACAATTTCCACGACACATCATCGAGATCAACTTCGGCGTCAACGTTAATTTGTGGGACTAAATCAACTCCTTTGGTGCCCTGACGAGCTTCTTCAAGGAGAACTGTTTTGAATGTTTCGAGTGTCTCGGGGGAAGAGAGTGTAAAGCCACAGGCTTGCGGATGGCCGCCGAATTTTGAGAATAATTCGGTGTGCGCCTGCAGTGTTTTGATCATATTAAATTCAATCACACTTCGGCCAGAACCAACAATGTTTCCCTGATTATCGCACATCACAAAAATCGGGCGATAAAATTCATCTTTGATACGGCTCGCCACAATGCCAAGCACACCAGCACTCCACTCTTTGCCATAGACAAAAAGAATCGGGTTGTCTGTTTGATTGGTTTCGGCAATTTGTTTTCGCGCCAGAGCAGTCAATTCTTCGGTAACTTTTTGGCGATCAGTGTTGTTTTGGTTGAGTTGCAGAGCGAGCGCGGTTGCTTCGGCATCGGTTTCGGCCATGAGCAGTTTGAAGGCGACATTGGCATGATCCATGCGCCCAGCAGCATTGATGCGGGGGGCGAGTTGGAAGCCGATGGTTTGGGTAGAAAAGGCACCTCGTTTTGGTTTGCCAGCATCATCGATGAGCCCAGCCGTGAGGAGCATTTTTTTGAGACCGAGATTTTTGGTTTTGTTGAGCACAGTGAGGCCGTAGCGCACGAGGGTGCGCGATTCGCCATGCAAGGGGACGAGATCAGCGACGGTTGAAATTGCCACGAGATCAAGTAACCATTTTTCAAAAATTTCGTGTGATCCGCCGCCAGGCAACGTAGCGTTGGTTTTTTTGTGTTCCGCAAGCAAGCCTTGGACGAGTTTAAAAGCAACGCCGCCACCAGCGAGCGTCTTGTCGGGATAGGTTTCGCCTGGTACGAGCGGGTGAATAATCGCGTCAGCTGGAGGAAACGTCTTTGGCATGGCATGATGATCGGTGATTACGACAGCCATACCAAGTTCTTTAGCAAGTGTTACTTCAGGCGTGTTACTGATACCACAGTCACAGGTGATGATCAGTTGTGTGCCGGTATCTTTGAGGTACTGGATTGTTTTTTTGTTGAGGCCGTAGCCATCGGTTTCACGGTGGGG
>JBPOHP010000201.1:0-4623 GCA_052035445.1 Candidatus Magasanikiibacteriota bacterium | reverse complement strand
TTGCCGCTCAAGCGCTTCGGCTACTGATAAACCTCGCTCTTGGTCGCTTTTAAGGTACGCGAATACCGCTGATATGGGCAGCTGGTACAACGGTCGGTCCGGAAGTGCAAATTTTTGAAACATATTTTTACAACAAGCGGGCAAACGAACCGATAGCCAGAATTCCCACAAAATTAAAAACAAACGACACGACCACAAACCAGGTTGGTTTAATGCGCGCCAAACCAAGAAGCGTAATACCTAACTCATCAGGTAGTGGTGAGGCAATAATAAGGCCGCCGAGCACAAACGCAACCCACCGAAATGAACGCATTTTAACCAGCGCAAACAATCGTTTGTGAGCGCTCGTATGAGCAATCAGTTCTGCTACGTGCAGAGAAAATTCATCCCGCACAAAACGAAACATAACCAGATCTCCGATAACTGCGCCACCAGCTCCACAGAGCGCATTCATGAACGGAGAAGAAAAGCGACCGATCTCACCAAGCACCGCAATTGATGGCGCGGTCGTAAAAACAGAGGTAAAAAAAATTCCGGCCACAAAACTTCCGATATACCCCAATCCCTGGACAGAACGCAAGAGCGATTCGAGCGTTCCACTCTTAACCATGATGATCGCTAAGATCACGCTTAAAAAAACGACAGCAAGGTCACGAATAAAAAAGGGGGAGGAATTTTTTTTCATACAATAATTATACCAACATCGGCACCTCGAGCGCTATAAGATGCACCGCAGTACATGCCTCAACTTCGATAGTTTTGACCCCTTCAACACCCAGACCATCTCGACGTTCCAACTCTTGACCATCGACACGCGCCGAACCTTCTACTACAAAAAAATACACACCGTGCGTTGGTTTTTTAAGATGATATGCTGGCAACGAACCTTTAGCAGAGCGAATACTATGCACCCACGCGTCTTGATGAATCCACAAACCGTGCGGGTTTTTTTCTGGTCCGACCAAGCAGTTCCAGGTAGCGGGTTTTTCAGCTTTAACAAATGACATTTGATCGTAGCGCGGCTTTGCTTCGGGCGTCGCGGTTTCTATCCAAATTTGAAGTAACGATGCTGGCTCAGTAGCGCTCGCATTGTATTCACTGTGCCGTACCCCACTGCCTGCGCTCATCACCTGTACTTCGCCGGGTGTAATCGTGCCGATGTTGCCCATACTATCGCGATGCTCAAGCGTACCGCTCAGTTGTATCGTCACGATTTCCATATTACTGTGTTCATGCATGCCAAACCCCGCGCCGCCCGCAATCGTATCGTCATTCAAAACTCTGAGCGCCCCAAAGTTTAATCGCTCACGGTCAAAGTAATCAGCAAAACTAAAGGTGTGGTACGTATCAAGCCAGCCGTGGTTGGCATGACCGCGAGTACTAGCGGCGTGGTAGGTGTGGGCCATACTATGTTTTAAAAAAATCTTCAAAAATTTTCTTCACATCTTCCAGAGTAACATATGTTTCTACGCGCAATTTTTTACTACCAGCAATCATCGCTGAGAGCCTGCGACCTTCTTGTTCGCGATACAAACAGAGTACCCGCTTGGACTCTTCGGCTTTGGCAAGTTCATACCCAACCCCCAGGCTCGGCTGGGTGACTTCGGCCACCACAACATCAGAAGAGTTTAACCAGCTCATATCGCGCTCATAAATAAATTCTTCGGTCAGCGTCTGCTCGCCTTGAGCTGAGAGCGTTTTATCACCGACATGTTCGGTCAGCACCGTGCCGTAATTTCTTAACAGATCGATAATGGCGAGATACAAATCTTTATCGTCACGCCCGGCGCGGATTGAGCCGGCGAAATAGATGTTCATAGAGTGTTATAAATTTCTAAACATTGTATTCAATCGTTCGTAATCACTCTGCACATCAGCACGGATTTCTTCGAATTGGATTTTATCATTAAAATCTCGATCGATCTTTTTTAATCCCCACGCTTTTATCTCTTCTTCAGACTTTGCTGTTTTCATTCTTGAAATTGCGTACTTATAAAAATCTGTTTTCAAATGGGCCAGCGCATCAGCAGTCGCCATGATTTTTCCTTCTAAAGACAATGGAGCTGAACCGTTAAAACAACCATGAAAACGTATAGCATCGTCAACGACAACACCTATTTCTTCGGCTGAAAAACCAGATTCAGTTAATAGCACACGGGCTAGCTGTAAACTTTCATTTTTATGGCGTTCGTCGAAACGACTCATTACGGTATCTGCAACATCATGCAAAAGAGAGGCCGCTACTACCAATTCTTCGTGCCCACCAAAACGAGCCGACAAATTCTTGGCGTACTCAGCGACGACAAAAATGTGGTGTTCAAAAAGCCAGTCCGCCCAATCAGCCCTTCCTTCTTTTTTGGTGAGATAGAGGTTAGAAATTTTTTGTTTGAGGAGTTCGAGACGGGACATATCAAAAAATTATTTAAGTAATAAGGTAATGATGACCACCACCCCGAGCACCACCCGATACCATCCAAACCCGGCAAACGTGTGCTGCTGAACATACTTCATCAAAAATTTGATCACGCCGAGCGCGATGACAAACGACACCACAAAGCCGGTTATAAGCAGAATCACTTCAGACGAAGAAAACGATAGTCCGTGTTTCAAAATACTGTACCCCGAAGCCGCAACCATGGTTGGAATGGCGAGAAAAAAAGAAAATTCCGCCGCCGCCAGCCGCGAAACTCCCAGCAGCATTGCGCCAATAATTGTTGCTGCTGACCGCGACGTGCCCGGAATAAGTGCCAAGCATTGGACGAGCCCGATAGAAAAAGCAGTCGGATAGCTTAAATCTGCTAACGATGTGACACGCTCACGGCGCACGGTTCGCTCTATCAAAATAAGCGCAACACCACCAACAATCAGTGCGATCGCGACCGTCTGCGGGTTGAACAAATGCATTTCGACGGTTTTTTTGAGGAGCGCGCCAAGAACGAGTGATGGTACAACCGCGACGAGCGTTTTAAACCAGATCATCCAAACCTGCTTATTATTCACTGCATCCTTACCAAACGGCCAGAGGCGTTTCCAAAAATAAACCACCACAGCAAGAATTGCGCCGAGTTGGATAACAATGTCGAACAAAACCGTAAACGGTTCGTGAAATGAAATCCATTGGTTAAGAATAATAAGGTGTCCGGTTGACGAAATGGGTAGAAATTCAGTAACACCTTCGACGATCGACAGAGTGATTGCTTTGAGAAGATCAAAAAACATAACATTTGAAACGTCGTAAATTACACCATGTATTTTGTATTTTTTTCAACCACCAAACGCACTAATGCAAAAAATACGTTGTTCGGTAACATTCGTTTAAGCCAGACAAGAAGGGGCGCATTACCACCAACCGGATAACGCAATCGTTTTGATCCATCGGTTGCGGCTCTGAAAATAGCTTCCGCAACCACTTCCGGCCCGGGGCCATGCTCACCCGTTTTTTGCATCACAGCTAAAGCCGCTTGCTCATACCCATCATAAGCCGATATGGATGTGTTTGAAAATTTTTTCATTGAACGACCGTAAAAATCTGTTTTAATTGCCCCGGGCTCAACATTCTTGAGCACTATATTAAAGGGACGGAGTTCAAACGCGAGGGATTCGATAAAACCTTCAAGCGCCCATTTAGTTGCGTGATACACGCTGTATAACGGAAAAGTGACCAAACCACCTACTGAAGTGACCGTAATAATTATTCCGTTTTTCTGTTTTCTAAATAGCGGTAGAATTTCTCGAACCACATTCATTACCCCAAAAACATTGGTATCAAACTGCGCACGAATGTCTGCATCGGTTGCTTTTTCAAACACACCGACTGCACCATAACCAGCGTTATTGACCACCACATCGAGTGTTTGAAAATCTTTTAACACCTGGTCGAGTGCCGCCGTGACTGTGGTACTATCCGTAACATCGAGTCGGTACAGTTTAATTCCTGCGCGTTTACCAAGCTCAGTCTCTTGCTCGGGGTGACGCATCGTCGCTGCAACATGCCAACCACGGGCAGCAAAATACTCGGCGGTAGCACGCCCAATTCCCGAAGAGGCACCCGTAATAAGAACTGTTTTGGGCATACAGTTATTCTAAAGAATTAGGAAAAATATAGTAGATCGGCACGAGAATATAGAGCCCGATTGAAATATACGGAAAAAACCACGAACACAAAACTCCCAAAGCATAGAGTGTTGGACCAAGACACGAGCGCAAAAATTCTCGTCTACGTCGATGATATGGCACTGAATCTCCTACTAATTTTGAATGAAAAAAAACATAGCGAACGAGCATCATAAAGATGAAAGCCACACAAAACATGACTGCTCCGTAGAGCGCGACTGCCAATTGATTATGTGGATTGCTACCCAAAAGTCCCGCAGCAAACGGAATCATACACACCCACAAAAGCAGCCCGTTATTGATCCACAGAAGCGCTCGGTTGGTGCCGCGAATAGGGTGAAAAAAATGATGATGATTTATCCAAATCACCGCGAGCGTTCCAAAACTCAAAATAAACGCTAAAAAATTTGGCACTATCTTTTTGAGCTCTTGCATCAAATCATGTGTTGACGGACTACTCGGGTGCGGCACTTTTAAATCAAAAATCAACAACGTCATAATAATTGAGAT
>JBPOHP010000142.1:0-2456 GCA_052035445.1 Candidatus Magasanikiibacteriota bacterium | reverse complement strand
TCTTTGCCTTTTTTACTCATAAAAAGCGCGGCGAGCGCCCCACCGATAATTCCGCCAGTCAATAACCCTTTTTTAAGATTATTATTCATATAGCCACATTATTAAAAGAAGAATCTTATGATACGGTACCATGAGTACGACCTAATGAAAAGGCTTTCAAAGTACCCCGCTATTGACATCCTGCCTCAGGTAGGATTTAAAAAGAGTAACGGAGATACTACCCATGCGTACCACGCGATACGATAAAATCAATTGTTATAACCCTGATTTTTTGCTCTATGCCGGACTCGCCGATGCTCTCACAGCTCATGCGCGACACAATCCATTAGAACTGCAGAAACTCCAGGTATATACCAACAGCCTTACCACACTTGTACCAACACCCAGTCTCCGCTACACCGCAACCACGCAAATCATGCTGGCAGCGACTGAAGCTCTCCTCAGCACTTCTCTTTCCGAAATCGACGAAGTGCACTTCAGCCGCGCTTTTGTGCACCGCTTCAAAACAGATCCCCGCCCAGGCTACACCACACTCCATCGCACACGCGTACTCGAACCAGCAGCTCTCGGGAGTACGACTCTAGTCAGCGGCCAACTTTTCTTACGCTGGTGCGAACGCATGAATGACAACTACGAAGCAGCCTTACGCTCTATCCCAATTGGTGCTTTATCTTCGCTTTCAGATGTCGTACGTATCGCTACACTTCAGGCTATGATCACACACAATTCGTCTGAAGGAATTGCGACCGCACAACTTACTGCGCTTATGAGCCATTTCGCTCTCTACGAAGATAAGCCCCTCAGCAATCTGCCACACTATCTGACACAAAAAATTCGGGCATATCACATCAAAGAGCTTTTTCCTCTTAATGAATCGTGGACAGGGTCGGTTGGTGATAAAGATAGCAAAAAACACCAAGGTATTTCAGCTACCTGGTCCGCGCTCACACTGCTTAAAAACAGCACCGACCTATCCAGCATTCTGGAAACTCTTTTTGAATGGGGCGGAGATATTAACCCAACTGCAACGATTGCTTGGAGCATTGCCTCACACCGCTACCCCAACGATGTGCTTGCTCGTCGAACTCTCGAACATTTTGAGGGTGGAGATTATGGTAAATCCTACCTTGCCAATCTTGGTATAGCTCTCCGTCAAAAAAAGTTACACTAACCTATTCCTGCTTTGTAAAAAGCAGGAATTTTAATCAGTCCGCCTAGACGGGCGGGCTCAGGTTCAATTCTCCACAGCTTACGAGGTAGTCCACTATATAAAAATTTTTAACAAGTTTTTTCAACCATTGACAATCAAGCCTGCCAGACGTATGCTCATTACCGGCGCACTACTGAGAAACAGTGGTGAGCCTACCACCCTACTCGCGCAGCACTATAAAAAATTGTTGGCGACCAGGGAATACCATTGTCATTGGGAGAAACAGCACCATGTTCAACCACCGTTCGATGAGTACATACGCCCGCAGCCTTTCTCTGGCAGCCCTCTTGCTCTGGGGAGGTTGCAAATACCTTTACCACTCATTTACTACTACCGATGAAGCTGGGAGCGTAACAGCCTATTACTGCTTCTCACCCACAGAACCTGAGATACTCAGTGTTGCCGAAAAAATGTTTAGCACCCTGAGAGATAGGGCAGCGATTGAGCTCGACACAAAACCAGACAAAGTCGCGTACGCGGAAGGCCGGCATACAAAAAAAGCCCTGTCTCAACTGCCAAATGATAACGAATGGTACTGCTACCAATTTTTCAAGGCTCCTGAGATTAAATAATCGTTAATAATGTAAGAGACCAAGACGACTCATCACCACTTCTCGTATATCACGGTCGTGGTTTTTTATTTCCTCATCATCTCTGAGTATCTACAAAACAGATAATCGTATTATCATAACTTTAAACAATAATGATTGACAAACTACGTATCATATTTTAGAGTATCTTCTACCATACACCAAAGAGGAATACCATGATCGACATCAACCCAACTGGTAGTGGTCTTGCTCAAGAGCTTAGCAACCATACACGTCGTGATTTCATCTTTGATAGTGTTTTGTGCGTAAGTATCGAAGCAGTACTTCACGCTTTCCGTATTCAAGATATTGAACAGCAACGAAAGGTCTGCGCACAAACATCAATATCGTCTACTCAGCACGAAACAACACATCCCATACGGGAGAACAACATACTAGCAACTCTGTACTGGAACGGCACAGCATATGACCGATACGGAAACGACTACCAACGATTACTCGACCAGCTTTACCTCGCAGCAGCTCGCAGTAATATGCGTTATCGACAAGCGATTTTCTTAACTGGTTGCCATAACATTACCTTTTCGACCGGTTCAACTAATCCTCGCCACACCATCATTACGGCCGATGAAACATGTCATCGTATCGTCGCCCTGCGCAAACTGATTCCGACAGGACAACTGCTTACCACTGAT
>JBPOHP010000075.1:0-6821 GCA_052035445.1 Candidatus Magasanikiibacteriota bacterium | reverse complement strand
TGTGCAGGTAATTAAAGATCAGCTCATTATTCTCTGTCCGCAGTGCCAAATCTCCGCGATTTGACCATTTAACATACAGAGTATCAACGGCCACCACTTCATACACGCCGGCCTTTCGGTCAACTGGGCGTATATCCTGCCCCTGGTGCGCCCATCCACTCGGACACAGCTTGGCTGAATGGTAAGCGTCACTGCGTTCTTCGCAAAAGTTGTCTCGCCACGGATACATATAGTTGCGAGGATCAACCCATCCTTTTGTCCCGTCGGTTCCGGCGTAGTGTGCTCCACCCGGGCTAAACACCTGGGAATTAGCAAACGCTGGTGGATTCTTGATCGGGAACATCATGTCAGGCGCGTGGACATCATAGTCGAGCAATCCAGTACTAGCTTTAAACGCCGCCGAACCTTTGATAAGATGGCCCGGCGGGTAATACGTAAAGGTACCTGGTTCGGCCTTTACGTAGGTCGCGCACAAAGCGAGAGACAGAGCGAATGCCCAAGCGATTTTCTTCAACATGGTCAGCCTCTTTTTCTTTTTTGTCTGTTTAGAGTGACGGAAAGACTACCATCAACTACTTACCATTACCACCCACGTAGACCAGGCTCGCGACAAGCGACTTGATGAACGTATCATCGGCGCAGCGCGGGTTATCGAACGTCTCGCACCCCACATGAAGAAGGTAGCCGACCTGCCCGAACTCACCCCATGTCGCAAGCCAATTGCCCATTTCATTTTGACTGAACGACACCCGCTGGCCGCGGATAACGACGGCGTTCGGGTCAGGCTCAAGAGCGTAGGCCGGCACTGGCGCATTCGACTGGTCGCTTACCCGACTGGCGCCAAGGGTAAAATTGGCGCCATCGATATAGTCATCTAGTGCAAAGTCGTAAGAAAATTCATTTGTCAGCATGATTCCAGCGGCCAAATACCTAGGGTCGCTCGGTACCAGCACCGGCACACCCGAATTGGCGATCTTGGCTGCCTCTTCCGGTTTCATAGCTTTCAGCGCGGTTTGATTGATCGTAGACGACGCCGGCCATTCGACGGTCTCGACTATTCGTTTGTGGGTATACGTCGGGACCTGAAACTTTGGGGGTGTCGCCGGCTCTCCGGGCGTAAACCCATTACACCGCATTCCGGTAACAACGAGTGCGACAAGGCCGAGGACAGCGGCAAGACGGAACGAATGACGAGCGGTGGTTTTCATAAAGTTCTCCTTAGTGCCACCGATGGTGGCATGGTTATGAGACGATTGAGGCAGTGTAACACGGTTGTTGGACGACGGCATAGACTATGGCTCCGAGGTTTGAGTTGTCAAAGAACGAACCGAGGGCAATAAAAAACTACCGACATGCGGTAGTGCGTCCCCTCTCTATGTGAGAAGAGTATACTTTTTAAACATGATGTAAAGAGGGGTGTGTGTAAGTATTTCCAAACGTTTTATTTCAGCAAAAATACGCCTAATTAAACAATGTTCCTTGGCGCGGCTTGGCGCCGGATTCTTTTTCAACCACTTCGATCGTACCGAAAATACCGTCATAGCCGGGAACGACTTTAACATTACCCGCGCGCATACGGCCGATCGCGTCGGCGACGAGCGGGAGGCTCGATTCTTTTTTGATCGTCTCGAGCGGAGCGTGCAGAAGGATATGGAATTCGCTCCCGATGCGCGCGGTGAGACGGGCATATTCGGCCACGACTTTTTTGCTCGCGGTTTTGACGCCGAGCACTTGCGCGATGATTTCGCGGAGTGGCACAATGTACCGATGTGGAATAAAATGTTCAGCAGGAATATTCTTTATCTCGCGATCGGCAAGATCATCGACGCGATGCAACACGCCGATCGTGAGCGGCTTGCCGCATTTCGGGCAGAGGCCTTTTTCGCGCTTCGATTCTTTGGGTTCGAGCGACACGTGGCAGACGGCATGGCCGTCGGTATGATATTTCCCCTCTTCCGGATAAAACTCAATCGTGTAAGCGAAGCGCTTCCGGTCACCGGTCTGGATGGCCGCAAACAGGCTATCGTAGGTAATATCCTCGACCCGATCGAACGTAAAAACATTCGCTTCGCGCGCCAAATTCTCAAGGCTGTGCGCGTCGGAATTCGAGATGAGCGTAATGCCGTCGAGTCGCGACAAACGGCGGTTCATAATCGGATCGCTCGAGAGGCCAGTCTCGATCGCGCGGATGCGCGGCGTCAGTTCCTCGAAACATTCTTCGAGTGAATTGTAGCCCGACTTCGACCCGAACACCGCGAACCACGGCGTCCAGGCGTGCGCCGGGATCATCACACATCGTTCATCAATACCCAGCATGAGTTTGAGCAAATCTTTAGCCGAAATTCCTAAAATCGGCCGGCCATCAGCCTTCAAATTGCATCCGCGTTCCGCAAGCGCCTGATTGACTCTACCAGCTACTTCGAGTGTCGGCGCAAATAGTAGTAGATGCACTCGTCGCACTGCTCCGTTATGTTTATAAATACAGGCAACTTCGGTGCCGATAACGAATCGTGTGGGGCTAGGATTATTTTTCAAGCGATATATACCGGGGCGATCTTCAACCAGTGTATCAGTGAGGTGTTCAAACCAGCGTGGGTGGGTAAAATCTCCGGTCACGATAATCGAGATGCCTTTCTGCTCACAGGCTTTGGCAATTGCTGGCAACTCCAAAGCTTTTGAACAAGCACGTGAATACTTCGAGTGTACATGCAAATCGACGATAAATTCTGGCATACAAAATTTTGTCATTTCACAGAGTTTTCACTAACGTAAAAGACACAAGAAGTCGGAGTTGCTAAAAACGCATCGCACCTTAAAATCGCAACGAATCAGCAACCACACGCGCCACCCGTTTATCGAATACATCGGGTAAAATTAGCTCGGCCGCCGGCTCTAGTACCATGCTCGCGAGCGCCTCAGCCGCTTGCAACTTCATTTCGGTCGTCAGACGTTTAATACGGTAATCAAGTAGCCCTCTAAAAATTCCGGGGAATGACAGAACATTATTAACCTGATTGGGGAAATCACTACGCCCACTCGCCACCACGGCTGCACCGGCTTTTTTTGCCAGATCAGGCATGATCTCGGGGATTGGATTGGCGAGCGCAAACACGATCGCACGCTCGTTCATAGAACGCACCATGTCTTTGGTAATCACTCCGGGCTTGCTTACACCAATAACAATATCTGCCCCCCGCATCGCCTCAGACAAACCACCAATTTTTTTGGTGCGATTGGTAACTCGAGCTAATTCTTGTTTCGGCTCGTTCAAATCTGGCCGGCCTTCAACAATAATACCTTTAGAATCTACCAACACAAGATCACTAAAGCCGCCCGCAAGGAGTAACTTGGCAGTCGACGTACCTGCTGCCCCGACGCCAGTGATAACTACCCGCACTTGACTACGTTCTTTTCCCACCACCTTGAGTGCGTTAATGAGGCCGGCCAAAATCACGACCGCTGTACCATGTTGATCATCGTGAAAAACCGGAATATCAAGCTCTTGCGACAACCGTTCTTCGATTTCAAAGCAACGTGGCGCTGCAATATCTTCCAGGTGAATCCCGCCAAACATCGGGGTGAGAAGTTTAATCGTTCTAATAATTTCTTCGGTATCTTGAGTTTTCAGCGCGAGCGGAATCGCGTCAATATCCGCAAATTCTTTGTAGAGCACACATTTGCCTTCCATCACCGGCAGACTCGCTTCTGGGCCGATGTTGCCAAGGCCTAGCACCGCACTACCATCAGTCACGACCGCCAGCAGATTGTGTTTGCGGGTCAACTCATAGAGCGCTTCCGGACGACGGACAATTTCTTCGCAAGCGAGCGCTACGCCCGGAGTATACGCCAAAGAAAGTTCTTCGCGCGAGGTGATGTGTGAGCGGCTAATAACTTCGATCTTGCCTCCTAATTTTTTGTGATACTCGATTGGGTCCATAGAAAACTATGACGGCAAAGAATCCCACACTAAGTTAAAAATCATCCGCATCATATTATGGATCGTAAGATCTTCGATAATGATACCGACCATGGCAAATTCATGAAAATTGATGATTGAAACCCGATTCGTTCCATACATTGAAATCTCAATTTTATATGAAAAAATATCTGAGCTGACATGCTTAATGAGCGGCCAATACTTTTGATTCACATTACGATAAACTGTCTGGTTATAATTAACATCTTTATAAGTATCGGGAAAAATACCTCGCGAAGTTATTTTCTGACGAGCTTTTGCTTTGACATAATTAAAGAAAAAACGTTTCGATAAAAATTTTTGCAACTCGCCCACGTTGCTATAGCCCACCATTTCATATGACTGTGCTTGCTCTATATGATCTCGATAAACATTTTCAACCCCTTCAGGTCCTTCAAAAAAATGAATTCGTGGTAATTGCGGAATGGCATTTCTGATAGTTTCAAGCTCTGGCAAAATTTTTTCAGTTTTTGAAAGATTATCTGATAAAAAATTAATCTGACGTTGAATAAAATGTAATAAATTTTTTGGTTTTTGAATCTGATAACAATACTTTTTATTTTTTTCAAATTGTCCAACCAAATTTTGGTCTACCAACTCTTGTAAAATATGGTATACCGTACTGCGATTAAGGTTGGTATATTGCGCAATTGCCGAAGGAAACATGGTTCCAAACTCGAGAAGCGCATAATAAATCAACGCTGATTTCGGAGATAAACCGGTAGCGATTAAATTTTTGATCACCTGCTGATTTTTGGTTTCTTTAACACTTTTCATAAAAATATACTCATCATACCGTAACGTATACTTGACAATTTGTCAATTTTTTTGAACACATAAACACAGTGTATTCTTGCAATCCTTGCCATAATCAAAAATGTGTAGTACTATCCGCTACTGAGTACACGCTCAAGAAGTACAGTTCCCCATATTGATCGTTTTCGAGTCAAAACTACCACGTCAGGAGGAGACCATGGGCCAAGAAAAATTTCTTATTCTTGTTCACTGCGATAGTGGCGCGGGTATGGAAAACCGCGAAGACACTATCCTTGCTGCCAATGCAGGAATCGCTGTGGTAAGTGCGGTCGGCAAAATGTTCGGCGTTAGTTCCATAGCTTTTGACAAGTCGTATCTTGGAACTACCCCCGCGGCGCATGAGAGCGGATCAGTACAATCGCTCTTTAGTTTGGTTTCAGCAGCGATTCAGCAAAGCCTCGACCGAGGAGAGCAGCCCTTTTTGCTCTGCACCATACTCAATTACAACGCTGAGGAATCGCTTCTTCTCCTACAACGTATTAAAGGACGCTTCAGGGACAAAATCCACACCGGAGTTGGTGGTCAACACATCCGGACGAGTCCACAATCGTTCTTGCGCAAATTAACGAAAAGATCAGCCGACCGGGCTGGTCTCGCCTACTATGAGGGTGGTTACATCGACCATGTCTCGGTCGGTCACGCCGAAATAACATTGCCAAAAATCTTGGGTATTGGCGTGGACATAAATAAAGGTGAAGATGTATTTGTTCAAGGCGAACTAAACCTCTCGCCTAACGATCAAATCCACTTCGCTCAACCAGATTACAGTTCATATCACGCCATCCATGATCGGTTGAAGGCCATGGAAAGCATGAGTCTCGGACCCTTTAAACCAGGAAGTCGCCAACTGGTTATCGAGGGGGTACGGGGATGCTCCTGGGCTTTCAGCCAGGGTAAAGCTTGTACCATGTGTGCTCTCGAGAGCATTGATAGTCGACCCATTTTCAAACCATTTGGCCAATACTTCGGCCACATGCGGAAACTAATGGACGACTATAGCGTTAACTGGCTGTTCGATGTGAGCAACCAATTTGTACCCGTGCTCAACACCATGGGCATGATGGTCTGGCTTAACGAATTTATCAAAGAAAAAGAACGCCACGGTTGTAGCGAAGCTAATATCTATACCTACCTTACGAGTGGGAGCCTCAATCATCTGACAATCCCACTTCTACGCAAAGCCGGCGTATCCATGGCTTACGTAGGTATCGATGGTTGGACACAAGGCACGCAAAAAGCGCTTAACAAATCACCCCTACTGACACGCTCTGATAAGCGACATCTGCAGGTGGTGAGGAGTTTCGACGATAAGGAACCGCCCCGCAGCTTAGAAACCATGTTGGATCAGTGCCGACAAAACGGACTCCATATCCGTACCTCTCTTGTTGTGGGGTCTGGCATTGATCGCACCGCTCTCCAAAAGCTCTGCGAGTTTGTTGCTATGCTCAGCACAACATACGATGATGTCGTACTGACACTAGGAATTTTCGAGCAGATCATCCTGCCCGGAAGTCCGGTTTTTACGATGTTTGAGTACGACGCGCGAGCTCTAAACTGGTCCGATGTCATCTCCATGTATGATTTGTTCCGTGAACAAGGATACTTGAGCTGGGAACAACAGAGTCGACTGAACGCGCTCTTCATCCACTACGACCAAAAAGCTCGGTTCGAAAGCGGAAAATTAACTCGTGATCAAATGGTGACTCCTGATGATGTGCGCGAAGCAATAAGCAAAGCACAGCAAATTGGTTTGTCTGGTGATAGCAATCTTACCGTCACCGATATCGAACACGGCGGCCTACACCGGAGCACCACGCCACCCACCCAGCTTAATGCCAAAACATACCGGGGCATGTGAGCCATAACCGATCATAACGAGCAGAGAAAACTTCTGTTCGTTTTTTAATTCGCCCGCCTAGGTGAGTGAATTAAAAAAGCCTCGACACCAGAGCGTGAAGAGGCTAATACCCAGTATATGCCCTATACAATCAGCCTGTCCCGGATCCACCCGTAAACGGCCCCGAGCGGA
>JBPOHP010000083.1:0-5867 GCA_052035445.1 Candidatus Magasanikiibacteriota bacterium | reverse complement strand
CGCTGGTGAAAATCTATGGATGCAAGTGATGTTACAACCAATTAATAATGATTGGAAAGAAAAAGGCATAGAATTGGTTAAAACTATTGTAGAAAATAAACAACATGAAAGCAGCTCACCGTGGTTTCTAAAAATTTTGGGATTGCCAATACAGGCAATACTTTCTCTTCTCCAACAGGTCACTACTTCTGGTGGTGGTGATTCGGGACACAAGAAAGAAGATCACAAAAAAGAGGAAAAACCTAAAGGTTTAAGTGATTTGACACCTGGTAAACGTGCTACCGTGGAGGCGATAGAAGAAAAAATATCTAAAATTGGTTTTAAAGCGAAGATTCAAGTGTTGTACGCTGCTCGCAAGACATCGTACCATCCGAATCGCTGTATTGATGGATTAATTGGGGCAATGAATCAGTTTCATATTATCGGTCGAAATGCAATTATTCCTTCGTTAGTAACAGCCGCTCCCTACGATAAGCATGGTCACAAAACAAACCATATGAAAAGTGAGTTTGTTGACCGTTACAGTAAACGAAAGATGAAAGGTAGTGGTCATCATAAAGGAGGTCATAGTGGCCATGGAAAAAGTCATGATACGGGTCATCATCCAGCTGATCCTTATATACTCAATATTGAAGAATTAGCGACTATTTGGCATTTTCCTCTACCAAATGTTCGTACACCACTACTCCAAAAAGCTGGCCCGAAACGTAGTGAACCACCACCAGGTTTGCCTATCGAAATGATCGAGGGTCCACTTAAAAAAAAGGAGTTTATTGGTTTGCAACCGCCGCCAATACCACCACGACCTCATATTCCAGAAGAGCCACCAGAAAAACCTATTATGTATGCGTAAGTACTTAAATAGGTTGAAAAACTGAGTTTCAGCTCAGTTTTTTTCTGCATGTTTTTTACACAAGGTAACAGTGTTTTTGAGTAACATCGCCACGGTTAGTGGGCCAACTCCGCCAGGTGTCGGTGTAAGAAAACGGGCTTTTTTTATTACAGATGGTATATCCACGTCTCCCACGACTTTGCCTTGTGGTGTGAAATCTATACCAGCGTCAAGAATGATCGATCCTTGTTTAACCATTGACCCGGTAATTAAACCAGCCTTACCAACGCCAGAAACAATAATATCGGCCAGTCGAGTTTTTTTTTCAACATCTTGTGTTATGCTGTTGATAGTGGTAATACTAGCTCGAGCATTCATAAACATGAGCGCTAAAGGTTTTCCAACCAACGCTCCTGTGCCTAAGATAGCAACATTTTTACCAGGTAATGAGATAGAAAGATTGCGTATGATACTAAAAACTGCACCAGCGGTCGGAGGTTCGATCAGGGCTGTATTCATAGCGAGTTTTCCAATATTAACATCTGTCAAACAGTCAACATCATACTCCGGCTGTATAGCATTGAGAACTGCGGGTGTATATAAATGTTCTGGGATAGGTAATTGGACGATAAGCCCGGAGACACTCCCATTTTTTTGAAGCCGAGTAATTTTTTTTATAAGTACCGGCTGTGTAATTGATTCAGGTAGTCGATAGAGTGTGCAGGTGATGCCGGTCTGTTCTGCGGCTAATATTTTTTTTCCAACATATACTTCAGAAGCGGGATTACGCCCGATCAGTATGATTCCGAGATGGGGAACTATCTTTTTTTGGCGCAGTCTGTCAACTTCGTGCTTTAATTCTTCCAAAATTGTTTCCGCAAGCTGTTTGCCATCTATGAGAGTGTGCATAGTTAGTTATTTTAAGAGGGGATAGGTTTACCTTGCTCAGACAGTGTCTTTCACGTATGCTTTAAGTATACTATATTTTTTCTGTATGACCATATATATTCAGCGACACCTGGCCAAAGATTTGGTGTATTTATCGTTTCTGTTTGTAGTTGCCGGATTTTTTGGAAGCCTTTATTTTAGCGAAGTTAGAGGTCTTGCACCGTGCATTTTATGTTGGTATCAACGATGCGCTCTTTATCCACTTATGATTATTATACCAATCGCCTGGTGGTGTAAAGATCGAGCATTACCGTATTATATTCTTGGTTTATCTTTGACTGGTTTATGTATAGCGCTCTACCATAATTTGTTAAGTTGGCATGTTATACCCGAACGTCTTGCCCCCTGTGTTCAGGGTATTTCGTGTACAACGCAGGTGGTGTCCTGGTTTGGATTTATCACCATACCGTTGTTAGCCATGGCAAGTTTTTTTGGTCTGGTGCTATGCGCATATGGAATGATTGTGCTTGGTAAAAAATATCAATCAACATTTTTTTGATTATTTGTTATGACGTATCCATCTAGAGAATATTTAGAGCTCATTGCCCGTCGTGTGCGTTATCATATTGTGACGGCAACTACCAGGGCTGGTAGTGGGCATCCCAGCTCTTCGCTTTCCGCAACAGATCTTATGGTGACCCTTATGTTTGGTGGATTTTTTTCTGCGGATATAAAAAATCCCCAATTAGAAAATAATGATCGATTGATTTTTTCTAAAGGGCATGCAGCCCCACTCTTATATGCACTGTACGTGGTGGCAGGCGTTTTGAAAGAACGTGAGATGTTGACACTAAGGCAATGGGGAAGTTCGCTTGAAGGCCATCCTGTGCCGACATTTCCTTACGCGGAGGCAGCAACTGGATCGCTCGGTCAAGGTCTCTCGGTCGGTGTTGGAATGGCATTGCAGGCGCGGTTTTGCCAGGCCACAAAACCGTATCGTGTTTTTGTCCTATTAGGAGACAGTGAAATGGCAGAGGGCTCAAATTACGAGGCTATGGCTGTGGCGAGTCAGTATAAACTTATAAATTTGATAGCTATAGTAGATGTTAACCGTTTGGGGCAACGAGGTCAAACTATGTATGGTCATGATCTTCAGAAATACGCAGCTAAAGCGGAGGCGTTTGGGTGGGAGGCAGTCACATGTGATGGTCATTCTATCGAAGACATTATTCAAGCGTATTCACACATTCAAATCATGACAAAACCGCTCATGATTATTGCACGAACCGTTAAAGGAAAAGGAGTTAAGCACATCGAAGATATTGAGGGGTGGCATGGCAAAGCATTGTCAGAAAAAGAGCTAGAACAAGTAGAATCAGAGTGGGGAGCTGTAGACACATCAATTGTTGGTGTTATTCCCAAACCACCAGCATTCACAAGATTATCTAAGCGAACAGAAAAATTTTTTAAAAAGACCGTTGATTCTACAGTAGAGTATGCTCTTGGAGATAGTATTGCTCCACGTAAAGCATACGGAGCAGCTTTAAATGAAGTATTTTTGAATCATCCGAATATGGTTGTTCTTGACGCTGAGACCAGCAACTCTACCTATGCGGAAACATTTAAGAAGAAAAACCCAGAACATTTTTTTGAGATGTTTATAGCAGAGCAAAACATGGTTGGTGTCGCGCTTGGCATGTCTCGTCGTGGTCAAAAACCATTTTGTTCGACGTTTGCAGCTTTTTTTACGCGAGCTGCTGATCAATTGCGTATGGCTCAGTATTCCGGAGCCTCTATGGTATGTGTTGGGTCACATGCAGGTGTTTCGATTGGTGAAGATGGAGTTTCGCAAATGGGGCTTGAAGATATTGCTTTGTTCCGCTCATTATTTGGCAGTGTTGTCTTATATCCGAGTGATGCTGTTGCTATGCGGGCCTGTGTTTTTTTGGCTGCGGAGTTTGCGGGTATGACGTATATTCGTTCTACTCGAGCAGAAGTGCCGGTGTTATATTCACTGAATGAGCGGTTTTCGATTGGAGGAAGCAAAACAATCCGATCGAGTGCGACCGATACTATTACTCTTGTGGCGGCGGGAATTACTCTTCACGAAGCCCTCCACGCGGGCACAATGCTTGAAAAATCTGGTATACATGCCCGCATTATTGACGTGTACTCAGTGAAACCACTCGACAAAAAAACACTTGTTAAGGCTATGCACGAAACGAAGGCGATGATTGTTGTTGAAGATCATTATCCAGAAGGAGGTATCTATAGCGCGATTACCGAATTATTGTCACCGTTAGCGTTTGGTAAACCGATTGTTTCGTGTGCACCTACGAAATTGCCTCACAGCGGTAAGCCATCTGAACTTCTGAACTATGAGGGTATCGATGCTCGCGGAATTGTGAAACAGGTTCAAATTGTTCTCAAAAAAATGTAGTTGTTTTATATGGATGGAATTGAGATTCAGATTATTGTCTCAAATCGTCGCTCGCTCGCGCTTGAGATTACTCGGCGAGCAGAAGTTTTAGTTAGAGCTCCGCATGGAATATCAGAATCTAGTATTCATGAGTTTGTTCGTAAAAAAATTGCCTGGATTAGAAAGAAAATTCTTCTCATGCAACAGCACAGAGTTCGCTATCAGCAGCAGTTGGTAGATGGCAGCAGACTCCTTTTTTTAGGGAAGGAGTATCCACTAAGCATACAAGAGGGGCAAATCCGACCATTATTTTTTTTGAATGGATTTTTTTTACCAGCCGTTCAAAAACATCGTGCTAAACATATTATAATAGACTGGTATCGTTTCGAAGCGGCAAAATATATCACAAAACGTGTTCGAGTTCTTTCAGAACGACATAAATTACATAGTGGCCGTATTAGAATTACGAGCGCTATGACAAGGTGGGGTTCGTGTGCTCACAATGGTAATCTCAATTTTAGCTGGCGTATCATGATGGCGCCGTCTTGGATAGTTGAATATGTGATTGCTCATGAACTGGCTCATTTAACGGTAAAAAATCACAGTAAACTTTTTTGGCAGCGTTTAGATGTTCTATATCCTGAACACAAAAAAGCGCACCAATGGCTCAAGGATCATGGATCAAGACTTCATATTTTGTAGAGTTTTTTGATGCACTTTCTCTGTCTGTTCAATTGTTATTTGAAGATTTTAACCTCCTGCTCGCCATTAAAATGAATAGTCTTCGAAGTTGACCGTCGTCGTTTACTTATCGATGCTTTTTCAAAAAATGTTTTTTTGTCTTCAGATTCATTTTTTGCTTTATTTCCTTTTTTGTTCGTATTAATTTTTTGATTATCTTTGTCTTTTAAATTTCTTTTGATAGAAACTGGTAGTTTTTTTGTATTTTTACTTATTTTATCAATAGAAATTATACGAGCTTTAAAAATATTTTGCCCATTTTTTTCACCAAGAATTTTGATTCGATGAGGCGTGTTGGTTGAAGAAAAAAGCGATAGAGTATTTTGATCTGGTAGGGCATTCTCTATCTGCCACAAAAAACCAGACTCATCTCGAACAGTGATAGAGTCGTCACGTATCTCTACGACATCACCCGCAAGTCGTCCTGCTTCGGGTTGTTGCCAGAGTTTAACTTGAGGATTGAGTATACGATGGTATACAGGAGAGTTGTTGCGAATATATTCATCTACTTGCTCGCCAACGCCGGCAGCATAAAGTGCGCTTCCAAGCAATGAGCTCGCAAGAATTCCTGTGCCAAGAACTGAGGCAAATCTATATCGATAACCATTACGTGTGCGTCGAAATAGAAAATATGCACTGAGAAGAAAAGAAATGGCTATAGCAGACCAGGCGTAGGGAATAGTGGTTAAGATATAGTCGGACACGTTAAATACAAGTTCGTGATATATGTCCCAATCATTTGATGCTAGAACATGGGTTATGGTAGCGACTGCTATCGATGAAAGAGCTATGCCTACTACAACGCTCAAGTAAAAACATGCGTTTTTAATTACAAAAAACCACCGAGGTAATGGTTTAATGTTGTCTTTTTTTATAATCTTGATCAGATTTTCAGCAAAATCCTGCATAATGATTATTGGGCGGAGATGCTATGTTTATCCCATTCAAGCGCAAATCTTTTTTTTGCGCGATTGATAAGTGTAGCAA
>JBPOHP010000113.1:0-2371 GCA_052035445.1 Candidatus Magasanikiibacteriota bacterium | reverse complement strand
TTGCTACAGCAGAACAAGCCAGTTTCATTAAAAAAATGTTGGGTTTTGACGGGGTTAAAACATATCTCATTTTATTGCTCAACAATACCGAACTTCGGCCAGGTGGTGGTTTTATCGGTTCGTATGCTGTAATTACTCTCAACAACGGTGTTCCGCATATTGAAAAAGTTGAAGGAACCGAAATTCTTGATTATTCAGGCTATCCAGAAAATTTTCCTTCTGTTCCACCCGATGCTTTAACCACATATTTGAGTGTGCCACGCTGGTATTTTCGTGATGCTAATTGGTCGCCTGATTTTGCGAGTTCAGCCATCAAAGCTTTGGACCTTTATCGTAAGCAACGTGGGGTAGCTGCAGACTCGTTGGATGGTATAATCGGTGTGACCGCAACTTCGCTCGAGGAGCTGTTAGGTATTATGGGTTCGGTAACGGTTCAAGGAGAGACTTTTAGCAGCGAAAATGTGGTTGAGAAATTGGAGTATGAGGTAGAGGTAGCTTTTGCCCAAAAAGGCTTGGAACGTCGCGATCGTAAACAAATTTTGGGAGAATTAGTGCGTTCAGTTGTTAAAAAAATGGCGACCGATGTTTTTTCGCACTGGCGTGAATATTTTACGTTGGGACAAAAATTGTTGAATGAAAAACATGTTATCATGTACAGTATTTATCCTAATGAACAAAAAATATTAGAAGAAAAAAAATGGACAGGCACGGTAAATCAGTATGTTGACGGTGATTATATGTTGTGGGTAGATGCAAATTTAGGCGCGCTCAAAACAGATGCAGTTATGAAACGAGCGTTAACATATACCCTCAGACCTTCGGGTACAACCTATATAGGAACCGCTACAATGCGGTACACTCATACTGGAGGGCGTGATTGGAAGACCAGTCGATATTTGACGTATGTTCGCATCTATCTTCCTTACGGCACTCGGCTCATAAGTGCTTCGGGTATGGAAAAAAACGCTCGCGGAGTTCGTACCACGACTCTTGATACTGGTACCGAATTTGGTCGAACGTGGTATGGTGGTTTTGCGAGCATGGATCCTGGATCGGTTGATGAAGTCTCTTTTCGTTATGAAGTCGCGCCACAAGTTGCTCGCATGCTTGTTTCTGGTGTGTATTATAGTGTATTTCAGAAGCAGCTTGGTACCCGTGATCATGTTTTGACACTCGATCTTGACTTTGGTAGAAAAATTGAGACTGCTACGCCAGGTGAAATGCCGTCTGAATACGGTGATACTGCTTACCGACAAACGATTGATTTAAAGACAGATCGTTATCTGTCGATTCAGCTTAAAAAATAAATAATGTTAGTGAGTCGTGTGTTGTTTTTATGTCCATGTTTGTAAAAAAAATTTCAATAGATTTGGGTACAAAGAATGTTTTGGTATATGTCCCCAAAAAGGGGAAAGTTGTCAAAGAACCCAGTGTTGTGGCTGTGTCGAAAGTGGATGGCAAAGTTTTGGCAGTTGGTATCGATGCACGTGATATGATAGGTCGAACTCCGGATACGATTACCGCTGAACGGCCGCTCAAAAACGGTGTTATTGCCAATTATCAAACAACAGAGGCGATGTTACGGTATTTTATAAACAAGGCTATGGGAGGGATCAGATTGTTTCGACCAGAGGTGATGGTGGCGGTACCAGGCGGTATTACATCGACCGAACGGCGCGCGGTAATTGATGCAACGATTGCTGCAGGGGCGCGGGCTGCTTATATTATTAAAGAGCCCATAGTAGCCGCTATTGGGGCGGACATTCCTATTGGAGCTGCTTCGGGGCATATGATTATTGATATCGGTGGAGGAACTGCAGAAATTGCCGTAATATCACTTGGCGGCATTGTTTCATCAGGTTCAGTTCGGATTGGTGGTACTAAATTTGATCAGTCAATTACAGAGTTTATTCGTCATAAATATAATTTGGCCATTGGTGAAAATACCGCAGAAGAGCTCAAAGTTAAAATTGGCTCAGCATTATCAATGAATCCGCCGCTTATGACTGAAGTAACGGGCAGAGATATGATAACGGGCTTGCCTCGTACTATTGCTGTAACATCAGAAGATACAGTAGAAGCGTTGCAGCACGATTTGGGCCAGTTGATTGAAGCGGTTAAAGAGGTTTTGCACGCAACTCCGCCAGAACTTTCTGCTGATGTGATGGATAAGGGCATTATTATGTCTGGTGGTTCTTCGATGCTTAGAAATTTAGATGAGCTTATTGCTCGTTCAACCGGTGTTCCAACGTATGTTGCGGAGGATCCGTTATTATGTGTTGCTAAGGGGACAGGTATTGCTCTAGAAAATTTAGAAAGTTACAAACGCAGTATTTTGGCAACGCGATAATTTTTATGACGTATGAGTGAT
>JBPOHP010000208.1:0-2435 GCA_052035445.1 Candidatus Magasanikiibacteriota bacterium | reverse complement strand
ATCAAAAACTTCCATCCGACCTCGGTGCTCGAAACCGGCTACGACATTATTTTCTTCTGGGTAGCGCGCATGATTCTCATGACCACCTACGCGCTCGGCGATGTGCCGTTTAAAACAGTCTATCTTCATGGTCTTGTCCGCGATGAGCAGGGGAGAAAGATGAGTAAAAGCCTTGGTAATATCATCAATCCGCTCGACATGATCGAAAAATTCGGCACCGACGCTACCCGCCTCTCGCTCTTACTTGGTAGTACTCCAGGCAATGATGTCAAACTCTCCGAAGAAAAAATCGCTGGGTTCCGTAATTTCACGAATAAATTGTGGAATATTGCCCGGTTCATGCTCCTCAGTATTGAAAAACCTGTTCAGGATGCGGCTATTGAGATGATTACGCTCAGTGATACTTGGATCATTACGCGTCTTGAGCATGTGCGGCGCGAGGTAACGCATCTTCTTGAAGCCTCTCAATTTTCAGCGGCTGGTGAACGTCTCCGCGAATTTACCTGGACCGAGCTGGCAGATTGGTATTTGGAAATCGCCAAAATTGAAGGTGAAAAAGCGCATATTCTGAATGTCATTCTTAACACCCTGCTCAAGCTGTGGCATCCGTTTATGCCGTTTGTAACCGAAGCGATTTGGCGAGAAATGTATGGTGAAACGTCGTTGTTATTGGTGGAGCGCTGGCCAAGCATGCTCGAATGCGGTGAAATTATGAACAATAAAGATTATTTTGATAATCCTTCGCTTGGGCCGACGATGGCTGAGCAGGATTTTGCCGTTCTTCAACAAATTATTACGGTGATCCGAACCGCTCGTGCCGAGCAACGTATTGAGCCGGTAAAAAAACTTCGTGCCTCAATAACTACAACTAATAAAGGGATCAATCTGATAAAAAATAACGCAGAAGTTATTAAACAGTTGACGCGCCTCGAACAGCTTGATACTGAAACACCGGGGCAGGGGGTGAGCTTGGTGGTCGGTGAATTCGACATTCGGCTGGATACTGCTGGCGCCATCGATGTCGAAAAAGAAAAAGCGCGCCTGACCAAAGAATTAGCCGATGTCGAGCGGTTTATCGGTGCGTTATCCAAAAAATTAGATAATGCCGAGTTTGTAAAAAACGCCCCGCCGGCCGTGGTTGAAGGGGAGCGTAAGAAACTTTCTGAAGCGACCGAAAAAAGTATTCGTCTCCAAAAAGAATTAGCATCATTAATATAATACTTATTTTGAATAGTATATGAAATCCAAATTACTCATCGTATCTCTTAGTATTTTTGCCTGTCTTACCGCCACCTCAGCCAAGGCAGCTACCACTTCAGCGTGGTATTTTGCCGAAACAGGTACTACCGTTCCACCCGCATCATGGACAGCCCCAACAACGCCCGTTTCTCCCTCGCCAGCACTAGTTACCTCATACGTAGATTCTTTGTCCCGGGCTCCTGGTCTTGCGCCTGATCTCACGTCGTACTTTATGAACGGTACCTACATTACGCCGAGCATGGTATTCGCACCGGCAGTAAGTATGAGTGTTTTGGTGCCGTTTGCAACGACGATTGCCCCGACCACGTTTGTGCCGCGTAACGCTAATTCGGCTATTACCTTTAATCAGTTGCCGACTGCCGGTGCTGTATTCCCCAAAAATGAGGTGTTAATGGTTCGCTTTGCCTATGTTAACCCGGGCAGCGATCGTGAGGTGGTAGTGCGAGATGATGTTTTTACTCCTGCCGGAGCGGTCATGTCGAGCTCATCGGTTAGGCGCTCGGTGTATACGAACGAATATATGCCGTTCACTTTGCCTCTCTACGTTGGCAACATACAGATGGAAAATGGTGTCTATGGAATTCGCATTCGTGTTTACGATTCTATACAGCAAACAGTGCTTGATGAAAATTCGTTTAACGTGATGTTTAAGTAAAAAACATACGTGATAAAAAATGTCATTCTAATGTAGAATGGTGTCTGGTGACATATTTTGTCCATCGAATAAAATTTAATTTTTTTACACATTATGAGGGTTGGATTTATTGGGCAAGGGTGGATAGGAAAAAATTATGCGAATGATTTTGAAGATCGAGGTTTTGATGTTGTACGATACGGTTTGGAACCAGAATATATTGGTAACAAAGAAAAACTAAAAGAATGTGGGGTAGTTTTTATAGCTGTTCCAACCCCAACTACGTCACAAGGGTTTGATTGTACTATTGTTGATGAGAGTTTACGATTACTACATGGTGGAAGTATAGCTATTATTAAGTCGACCATTCTACCCGGCACAACAGAAACACTCCAAGAAAAATACCCCAATATTTTTGTGGTGCATAGCCCAGAATTTTTGAGAGAAAATCATGCAGAATACGATGCGAGGCATCCGGCAAGAAATATTGTCGGTATTCCCAAAGACAATAAATCTTTTCAAGACGTGGCAGAAAAAGTCT
>JBPOHP010000057.1:0-3078 GCA_052035445.1 Candidatus Magasanikiibacteriota bacterium | reverse complement strand
GTAATTTTTCCGCCAGCAACATCGCGGAACCAGTGGTAATACGGGCTTTGGAGTGCGTCTAAACCGCTTGAGAACAGCACGAACGTTCCGAGGGTAAGCAGGATGTTGCCCATAACTCCGGCAGTGAGCAGGCGGGTTGACCAGGTGCGGAACGATAAATTTTCAAGTAGTGTTCGTGCGGGAAAATAGTAGAGTACAAAGAAGTAGGGGATCGTGTCTGAGATAACGAGCTTCAAGGGGTGGTGATTGATAATGCCGTGCAGGCCAGCGAGCGCGCCGCTCACCAAAAAAAGACCAATTCCAAGTGTGGTGTAGCGTTCTGTCTTCCAGAACTGCCGCAGATCTTCATGATAGCGAAGAGCATATATGCCGAGTGAGACGATAAGTAACGTCGTTCTGAGTGACAAAAAACCAACCGAGAGAAACGCACCGCCGCCGCCAAGCGTTACCTCTGACAGGATGATGAGCCATCCCGTGAGTTGTTTTTTGAAAAGAAAGTACCCGGTGGTAACTACGATTCCAAGGGCAATGACCGTATTAATGATCGTTTCTGGGGGGAAAAGGTAGGAAAAAAGACGAATAAGGCCGTAGATAGCCAAAAAAATCATTACGGGGGTTACTGGCCATTTTTTGGTTGACAAATTCATAAAAATGTGATATAATTTTGAGTCAAGTGCACAACGGAGGTCTGAATGTCCCTGGGAACAGTTTTGCTGCTTACAATCGTGTGGTTCTTTTTACCAAGGGGGTTTCTATCAAAAGCGATCGGCGGATTTCTCGCGATAGTGTTTTTCCGCCAGATCGTGAAGGTTTTTCTCTGCGGCCTTATAGCTGTCTTCGTCGCTGCAGCCATGACGCTCGGTCCTGAGCGGACGCTGCGGCTCTTTACGGAGATGGGGCATGAGATCGCGGTGACCTTCTAAGCCACCCTGTCCATCGATAACAACTTTCCTCCTGACACCGCAAACTTTTCACTATCAGAAAAGCCGGTGTCGGGACGTATGCATTGGTTTTCTTATAAGGAAATTAGTGCATATGCTGAACAGTCAGGAAATGCCTGGCTGTTTTTTGTTAAATCTTGACACTCGTACTAGTGAAATGCACAATGATGGTGGAGGTGAATAATGCTGGTTTATTTTCTGGTGATCGCTGGTGTCGTCTTTGTGTTGAATGGCGGCCTTACCACGAATGCGAGTAGAATCGGACGCGCTGCTGTTACTGGCTTCTTGATGGCGCTCCTGCTGATTGTCGTGTATCGGGTGGCCGATAGCTATGGACTCATTCCAAAACGACTGCGAACTACAGTCACTTCGACCATTGAAGGATTGCGCGACGAAGGTCGGTCAAAACTGAACGAGTTGAAGTAAGCTCGGATCAGTCAAGAAATTATTGGCCTAGTTTTGAGAAGGTGTTGCCGCGCCTTCTTTTTCTTTTCCCTGGAGAATCGCTCCGTCAAAATTGCGCACACCGGCTATAAAAGCTTCTGCGATCAAGGCTTTCGCACCTTCTTTTTGCAGCTCAAGGATTTCGAGGGCCGTGGTGGTTGTTCCTAGGTAGATATGTTTGCCTTGAACCTGGCATTGGCCAGGTGGTAGTGCAATTTCCGCTGGAGCATGAGTCATTGCCAGAAATTTAATGCGTACGCCGTTCCAGTAGGCAAACGTCCCAGGCCAGGGGGTAAAGGCGCGAAAAAGATTATAGATCTCGGTGGCAGATAACGAAAAATCAATCACGCCATCGTTTTTCTCAAACTGACGACAGAAGGTGGCGGCCGCATGATCTTGCTCAGTTGCTGTGGCGGTTTTTGCTAACCACCGAATCGTTGTTTCAACCAACAGTCTTTGGGCAACCGGAATCATTTTTTGTGAAAGTGCGGGTGTAGTATCCGTGGGGGTAATAGCAATTTTTTCTTGTGCCAAAATTGCACCGTGATCCATTTTTTCGTCCATCTGCATGATGGTGATGCCAGTTTCAGTTTCGCCGTTCAGGAGCGCGGTTTGGATAGGGGACGCACCCCGGTAGTTGGGAAGGAGTGAAGTATGTACGTTTAAGGTGCCAAAGACTGGTGCTTCAACAATGCGTTTGGGAATGATGAGTCCGTATTGGCAGACGATTTGGAGATCAGAGGTGGGGAGATTGGAAATTGGAGATTGTAAATTGGGAGATTCCTGCATCTCAATGTTTTTCAAGCTTTCGGGTTGGAATACCGGTATGCCGTGGTGCTGGGCGAGCTGTTTCACGGGTGAGGCGTGGAGTTCGTTTTTTCGACCGACGGGCCGATCAGGCTGGGTTACTGCGCCGATAATGGTAAAGCGGGCACTCGCAATGAGCGCTTGGAGCATGGCCTCCCCAAACTGTTCGGTGCCGTAAAAAAGGATAGTGGGTTTGGCGGGTGGTTGACTGGGCACAGTGTGTGATTAGAGCTCGAGCGTTGGTTTGCGAATATCTTTCGCTTTTTCAATAAACAGCGTGCCGTTCAAATGATCGCATTCATGCTGAATGATGCGCGCAAAAAAATCTTTGGCCTCGAATTCGAGCTGCTCACCCTTTTCATTCAGGGCTCGTACTTTGATGTGTGAATAGCGCTGTACTTTGCCGTAGACTCCAGGTACTGATAAACAACCCTCTTCATCCCAATTTTTTTTGATTGATTGTTTGGTCCAGACCGGGTTGATAAGGCACAAATCTTTCTTTTTTCCCGGGACAAAATCTTTGGCAATAACGCACAGTTGTTGTGATACGTTTACTTGCACTGCCGCCAGGCCAACACCATCTTTGGCGTACATAGTTTCAATCATACCCTGCACAAATTGTTGCATTTCGGGAGTCGAAATTGTGGCTGGATCAATATCAGCGCTGCGTTTATGGAGGATGGGGTTTGGATCGGTGATAATAGGGTAGATCATAGGGGGTGATCTAAGAAAGTAAGTGAGCCGGATTAATGGCGATTTTCCAGGCTGGTGGCACTTCCGCGAGGAGTAGCGAGGCCGCAGCCGAGAGGTTTGGTTCGCGAATTTTAGCAATAATCCCGTAGCGATACCGACCGTGCCGTTCAAATGGTCGAAGTGGCGCAGGGTG
>JBPOHP010000220.1:0-7045 GCA_052035445.1 Candidatus Magasanikiibacteriota bacterium | reverse complement strand
GCCAGTTATTCGCGACATTACTTTTACGATTGAAAAAGGAGAGTTTGTGGCGATTATGGGTCCGAGTGGATCGGGCAAGTCAACACTCATGCATATTTTGGGGTTTCTCGATACGCTTTCGTCGGGGCAGTACATTTTTAACAGTAAAGACGTCAGTACGATTACCGAAGATGAGTTGGCGGAGATGCGTAATCGAAGCGTCGGTTTTGTATTTCAAGCATTTAACCTGCTGCCTCGCGCAACAGCGCTTGAGAACGTGATGTTGCCGCTTATTTATACGCCGAAAGTTTCGGCTGAGGAACGAAAAAAACGAGCGGAAAAATTATTGACCGATGTTGGTTTGGGGCATCGTCTCAACAACACGCCGGCCAAATTATCGGGTGGTGAAAAACAGCGCGTAGCGATCGCTCGAGCGCTCGTATGCAATCCGGATATTATTTTTGCGGATGAGCCAACAGGAAACTTGGACTCTAAATCTGGTTTGCAAGTAATGAAAATTTTGCAAGATTTGAATGATCAAGGACACACCATAATTCTCGTGACTCACGAGCAAGATACGGCTGAGCATGCCAAGCGCATTTTGCAGATTCGCGACGGTTTGATTGTAAAAGATGAAGTGGTGAAACATCGCCAGATCGCCAAAGACAAAGATGATCTTTCGAAATAAAATAGTGTTCCGCATAGCAGTATTTAAATAAGCAAGGATATAATGCCTATGTTTATCATCGAAAGTATTCTTACCGCCTGGTCAATCCTCATGCGTAATAAATTGCGTTCGGTTTTGACGATGCTTGGTATTATTATTGGCGTCGCGAGCATGATTATCATTCTTGCGGTTGGTGCTGGAGCACAGGGGCTCATTTTGAGTCAGGTAAAAAGTTTGGGATCAAATTTGATTGCGGTGTTGCCAGGCAAATCAGAATCTAACGGGCCGCCGGCTGCTGCCTTTGGGATAGTGATTACCACCCTCACGGCTGAGGATGGAAAAGCGCTCGTGAGCGGTGGTTTTCCTGGCCTCAAAGTACAGACGCCGTATGTGCGCGGCAGTGAAACGGTAACGTGGGAGGATGCAAAGACCGACGCGAGGTATGTTGGGGTGCTCGCAAAGTATCCGAACTTTGAAAGCGCAGAAGTGGCGAAAGGGCGTTTTTTTAGCGATGATGAAGAGCGGAGTGTGGCGCGCGTCGCAGTTATTGGTAAGCAAGTTGCCGATGATTTATTTGGTGATCTTGATCCGGTCGGTCAGATTATAAAAATTAAGAAAAATAATTTTACCGTCATTGGGGTAATGAAAGGGCGAGGGACGAGTGGTTTTCAGAATCAAGACAATCAGATTTTTATGCCGTTATCGACGGCGCAGAAGTTGTTGCTTGGCATCAACTACGTCAACTTCATTCGGCTCAAACTTGAGAAACCCGAGCAAACTGAAGCTGCCATTGCGTATATCCAAGACACACTCCGTGAGCGTCACGATATCCGGAGTGCGGAGTATGATGATTTTAGTGTGCGGTCGACGAATCAGGGGCTCGAGGCGCTCACCAGTATTACGAATGCGCTTAAGATTTTTTTGACCGCGATCGCCGCGATTTCATTATTGGTTGGAGGAATTGGTATTATGAATATCATGCTTGCGGCGGTACAAGAACGCACCAAAGAAATTGGCTTGCGTAAAGCGATCGGAGCCAAGCATTGGCATATTACAGCGCAGTTTTTGATTGAGACGATGTTTATCACGCTTGTCGGTGGGGCGCTCGGTATTGTGTTTGGGGCGTTAGTGGCGTGGGTTGTTTCGGTGGTGGCAACACGTATGGGGTATGAGTGGGACTTGGTCATTTCATGGTTTTCGATCGGGCTCGGGGTTGGGGTGTCGGTAGCTATTGGCTTGGTATTTGGAATTTTACCGGCTCGTCGAGCGGCGCGACTCGACCCAATCGAAGCGTTGCGGTATGAATAGATAGAAAAATCACTTCATACTGATGAAGTGATTATGGTGATGTTGATTGAATTGTCGATGTTTGTCCTGCTATCGACGTACAGACCGGTGTCGATAGTGTTTCGCAGCATAGGTAGGCCGCTGACGCTGCGATCGGGTTTATGTGGAAAGTTTTTGATTCAGGACATACACTTCTGTCTTTGTCTGAATACTGTTTGGCGGTAATACTTGTGCACAGTTTGTTTCTGCCGATCTCTTGCCCATCACCACAGACATTGTGCAGTTGGCAACCCGGGAAAATGAGCAAAGAAAGCGCAAAGATATGGGACGTTAAGGTGGGGGAAGATGTAGCCCGCATGAAGTCATCCTTTTTAGAAGTTGGTGTGAGCGTGTAGAGTGGATTATTTTGAACTATTTGTCAATATTTATGTGGAAAGTATATATGAACCTTAACATTGGTTATTGCTCATATGATGATTAACGCCTGTATCAATCTTGCGACAAGGGTAAAATATTGGGACCTACCTATTGATTTAAAAAATATATGATCTCGACATATCTCACCCTCGCTTTCGACTCTCTCCGCCATCAAAAACTGCGAACATTTTTAACGATGCTCGCAATTTCTGTTGGCATTGCCGCGGTTATTATGATCATGTCAGCAGGGCAAGGATTACAAAGGCTTATTCTTGGTCAACTTGATATTTATGGCGCTGATACGTTTAATGTTGAAGTGCGGGTGCCGCAAAAAGGTGGCTTTGGTAGCGCGGGGATCGCCGTTACGACGATGAAAGAAAAAGATGTGGTCTCGATTCGGAAACTACCTAACATTGCCGTGGCGTATGGTTTTTTGACTGGGCAAGAGGTGGTGAGTTATGGGTCGGAAATAAAACGTGTGATGCTGTTTGGGCAAGGGGCGGGCGTGCCTGAAGTAGAAAAAATTACGTTTACCGGTGGTCGGTTTTTTACCCAAGAAGAGGAAGATTCGTTAGCCCAAGTGGCCGTGCTCGGATCAAAAGTCCGTGATCAGTTGTTTGGTGATGAGGGTGCGATTGGAAAAACGATTTATGTTAAAGGCAAACCGTTTCGTGTGGTTGGAACGCTTGGTTCTCGCGGAGCTGCTTTCTTTTTGGATCTCGATAGTATCATTATTTTGCCGGTCAAAACCATGCAAAAAAAATTGCTCGGCATTGATTATTACAGCGCTATCTCAGGCAAGTTTAAAGATGTAAGCAAATCTTCTTCTACTGTGCAAAATGTGCAAGAAGTATTGCGAGCCAATCACTCAATTACCGATCCCAAAAAAGATGATTTTGAAGTACAAACAGTTGATAAAGCTATTTCTACGGTGGGTACAATCGCGAACGGAATTGTCATTTTGCTCGTCGCGCTCATTGGTATATCGCTCGTTGTCGGTGGGGTGGGTATTATGAATATCATGTATGTGTCAGTGGCTGAGCGAACGTTTGAGATTGGGCTTCGTAAATCGCTCGGTGCACGCAGTCGCGATATTATGTGGCAATTTTTGAGTGAAGCAGTACTGGTAACGATTGGCGGGGGAGTGGTGGGAATAGCAATTGGGGCACTTTTAGGATTTTTGGTATATGTAATTGCGCTTAAATTTGGTCTCAAATGGGTCTATAGCGTACCGCCATCGTCAATCGCGCTTTCGTTTGGTTTTTCGGCAGCGATCGGGCTTGTTTTTGGAATCTATCCAGCCAAGAAAGCAGCGGCATTGCATCCGATTGATGCGATACGGAAAGAGTGATTGCATACTGTTCTTGACTGATAGGGAATTTTTATATATATTTATCAGGTTCACTGCTGAACAGGAGTACGAACGTGGGATATAGTTTTACTTTTCTGAAGACCGCTGCGCTGTCTCTGGTGTTTGGAACCCTTGGGTTTGGAGGGTGCGAAGACACTCCTGTAGAAGGAGATGCGGGGGTTGTAAATATTAGTCAGCCAGCTGTGATAAAACCTCCCGATCCGAAGCCGCCAGAAGCATACACAACCTGTGTGGCGGAGTGTGAGAGGGGTAACGCCTCTGAGTGGGAAAACCTGCGTAATGGATGCTCAGAAAAAAGTTCTCGTGCAAAAACTGAGTGCTTGAAACAAAAGAGTGGTGGCGCTCGAAAAACCGAGGCGGGGTGCGCTATAGAAGCCTCTCTTGTCTTGACTCGATGCCTGGATGATGTTTCAAATATGAGGTCTACGTGCCCACAAGAGTGTAGTGCTAAGCGCTAATGTAGTTTGGAGCTATGATCATTGTTATCTAGCTCTTTTTGTATATTAATAAATATTAACTCTTCGTCCGGTGTCTCAGCGCGCTGCCAAGTGTTACCTCGTCGGCGTAGGCGATGTCACTGCCCATGGGGAGGCCGCGAGCCAGGCGGGTGATGATGAGGGTGGGCGAAGCAACGTGTAGTTGCTGTGTGATATAGAGCATGGTGGTTTCGCCGGGAAGGTCGGGGCTAAGGGCGAGTATCACTTCGTGCACCGCATTTTTTTTAACACGCTCGACAAGTTCCTTGATTTTTAACCGATCAAGCGTGTGTTCTTCGTGGTTATCAATCGTACCGCGCAGCACGTGATATACGCCTCGATACTCAGCAGTTTGCTCAAGCGCTACAATATCTTGAGGGATAGCCACCACGCAGATCGTGGTTGTATCACGCTTATCACTCCGGCAAGTGGCGCAGGGCGAGCTGTCGCTGAAGGTAAAACACTGCTCACAGCTCCGTACGTTTTCCATCAGTTCTTTTACTGCTCGCTGCAGATCAGCCACTTCTTTTTTGCCAGCGTTGAGCCAATGAAAAACAAACCGCTCGGCCGTGTGGGTACCGACCGAGGGGAGTTTTTTGAGTTCGCGGATTAAATTATCTATCGATGGGGAATACATGTTTGTATGCGTCATTGCGAGAAGGCAGGTACGACCGACGAAGCAATCTCATTGCAGTATCTCGAACTTGGTTAGCAAACGGTAAGGTAGTTCAACGAGATTGCCGCGTCCTCGCTGTGGCGAGTCCTCGCAATGACAGGTTGTGATTACTCTCCATCCTTTCCGCCCAAGAGCGACGAAAGATTAAGATCCCCACTCTGCTGCATCTTCATAGCAACGTTGCGCTGGATTTTGGTGAGTGCTTCTTTATGTGCCTCTTTGATTGCTTCTTCGAGTTTACTTTTTTTGTCGGGTGCAAGAGCAGCTGGATCGATGGCGAGGCCGGTGATCTGCATGTTGCCGTCCATCGTGAGTACGACTTGGCGACCCATCGTGTCCACGGTAACGCTTTCGCCGCCGAGCATTTCTTGCATCTTTTTGGCTTGATCACGAAGATCTTTGAACTGTTTGAGTTTGTTGAACATGGACATAGAGTTTTAAATTAAATATATATAACTGTCATTGCGAGTCACGATCACAATCGTGACGCGGCAATCTCATTACTCTACCTCTGATTCAGTTAACAACGTTAGGGTAATCCACTGAGATTGCTTCGTCACTCCGTTCCTCGCAATGACATTTTTTTAAGGCGATTTAACAAATGCTGATTTTGGTTTGAGGGTTGGGGCGCTCGGAGTGGGAGAGCTATCAGGGGGAAGCATGCCTACTTCGAGATTGCGGAACGAAACACAGCTATCGTTGAACAGTAATTTTACCACACCAGTTGGGCCGTTGCGGTGTTTGGCGATGTGGATTTCGGCAATGCGGCGTTCGTCCGGCGGGATGCTTTCGAGCTGGTAGTTTCGGTCTGCGGCTTTGCGGTAGATGAACATGACGATATCGGCATCTTGCTCGATGGAACCCGATTCGCGCAAGTGGGCCAGCTTGGGGATGGCTGGTTTGTCATTTTCAACATTACGTGACAGCTGAGAGAGGGCGATAACGGGGATATTGAGTTCGCGGGCAATGCCTTTGAGGCCACGGGTGATTTTGGCGACTTCTTGAACGCGGTTTTCGATATCGCCGTGCGATTCCATCAGCTGCAAGTAATCGATGACGATGAGTCCAAGTCCGTGCTCGGCTTGCAGACGGCGCGCTTTGGTACGAATCTGCATGATGTTGTTGCTGGCGGTGTCATCGATAAAAATCGGTGCTTCGGAGAGTGTGCCAATAGCGTGCCCGATACGCGCAAAATCGTCAACATCTGGATTGTCGTTGAGTTTGCCAGTACGAATGCGCCACAAATCAACGTTTGATTCGGATGATAGCATACGATCAACCAGCTGTTCTTTACTCATTTCGAGTGAAAATACCCCCACCGGAATTTTATGGCGCACGGCGGCGTGGCGCACCATGTCCATCACAAAGGTGGTTTTACCACACGCTGGGCGCGCGCCAATGATAATGAGGTCGGATTTTTGGAGTCCGGCCAAAATGCGGTCAAGTTCGCGAAAACCCGTCGGGATGCCGCGCATTTGGCCTTGGTTTTTGTGGAGATCATCGATACGCTCAAACGCATCCGAGAGTACGCCTTTGATCGGGGTAAACGATTGTTTAAAATGCGTTTGGGAAACGCCAAAAAGCTGTTGCTGGGCTACGTCGAGGAGGGTTTCGAGGTCATCGGTTTCTTCTTGGTAGGAGAGGCGGGTGATTTCGTGGGCAGCGGAGAGGAGGCGCCGGCGGGTGGATTTGCGGCGAATGATGTTGGCGTAATGGACAACGTTCGCCGCGGTGGCGACCGAGTTAGTGAGTTCGGCCAAGTAGCTGCGACCGCCGATATCGTCGAGCTGGCCTTTTTCGAGCAAACGATTGCTCATGGTTAAAAGGTCGATCGGCTCGTTTTTTTCGTATAAATCAAGGATATTTTCGTAAATTTTGGCATGCGAGCTTTTGTAGAAGTCTTCGGGCTCAACCATGTCCGCGGTTTTGATGAGAGCGTCTTTATCTATCAAAAGAGAGCCCAAAAATGACATTTCGGCTTCCAAACTTTGAGGGGGGATACGTTCAAAAGAATCAGGCATAGTGTCGATATACTAACTGAAAATGAGCGGAGTAACAAGGGAGAGGGTACACACCCTCTTATTGTTTTTGTTGAGCCAAATAATGCATGGGTAGCTTGACAAATTATTGGTTTTGTAGTATATTATTTTTGGCTTCAGCGCGATTTTGCG
>JBPOHP010000048.1:0-4399 GCA_052035445.1 Candidatus Magasanikiibacteriota bacterium | reverse complement strand
CCTTCGTAACCTGGCTGTACCAGACCGCTCGCTTCATCATTACCGACACTAACACAAAAAAGAACGGGACTCGGCTTTTTCTCTGGCAATGGCTCGTGCGCGAGCTCTGCACCCTGGCCGAAAAGTATCTCGATTTCGGCGATGATATCGAGAGTCTGGAAAAAGCGGCTCTCATCAGCAACTCCTTCTACCATAAGGAAGTTGATACACGGGGTATGAAGCCCGGTTGGGAAGAGCTGGCGGCGCTCAAGCAAGAGGCGCTGGTCGATATGATCGTGGCACATATGTACCAGCCGCCACACCGCCACCCGCTCTACCGTGTGTGTGTCATCGCTCGATGCTGCGCACAGACTCTCAAACACCGTGGCCAAGGGGTCGAGGCGCTGGCCCAAGCAGAGCTGCACCAGTTTTTACTCTCTGGCCTAGCTAAGCACGGTTTTGACTATCCGCCGGTGACATTAGTCAAAGATAGTACCATCCAGAGTCACCGCGAGATTGCGGTCGCACCTTACACGATGCGCGAGTACTATTTTTGCGCATGTTCTGACCATGAGTGTCCAAATCATCGCGGTGACCAACACGCCCACCTGATGGTTTGGAACACCTCTTTCTGGATGGAACCAGAACAGTTCCCGCCTGTCTACAGCATGCTCGAAGGGCAGCGCTTCATCACCGAGCAATTCGGCGAAGGCAAGCTTCATTCGCGCAACCTGAATGATCTGGTTGCAAGCCTCGAACACTGCTTTGCACACAATAGAGCAGGGGGAGAATTATGAACGACAACCTGTTCGACATGTTCGGAAAAACGCTCAACAGCATGTTCTACGAAGAGCGACAGGAGACGTGCATCCATTGCCGAAAAACCTGGTACGCGACGCACTACAAAGACGGTGTCTGCCACACCTGTCAGAAAAAAAACTTGCCTGGTCGCACCGAACAGTGGCGCCGCCGCGCCCAACGAGAACAGCTGTTTCTGCTGATCGGCAGCGTGGCAATGCTCGCCAGCCTCTATTTCTACTTCTTCTAAAAACCGCCTAGAAAAGGAGATCTCCATGACCCAACTCGGCACCGTCGTTAGCGGCCGCATCAAAGGCCGTCATGCCACGTTTGCCTTGCTCTGCGCCGGCACGATCCGCCTCAAAAAAGTGCGGATCGAACTGGCGGCAGGAGGACTTCAAACAATCCGTGGTCGCCACAAAAAAGGGCTCATCGTGATTGACGGGTTCAACCCCGTAATCGGTGGAGGCGGTACGGTGTACCGTCTCCCCAAAAAGAAGAAGAGCCCCTAGACTAGGAGCTGCTTCGCGGCTGTTCAGCAATCTGCTGGACGGCCTTTTTAAATTCTTCCGTTGTCGGAAACGTGATCGGATTGGCAATTTTTCCCCGCGGGGTCTTACCGGTAACTTCTACCGTATCACCCACCTGCAAAAAAGCGTATAATTTTTCTACATCACGGTATGCCATATTTACACAACCATGACTCATCGTGCGGATGCCGAACTGATTATGCCAATAAGCGCCATGAATATAAAAACTACGCTTAAATTCAAGATTCCATTTGGTGTTTGGTAGATCATAATCTGCACCAACATATCGATGTACTGGCAATTTACGGATAACTTTAAAACTCCCAGGTGGAGTCGGTGTTTGGGGTTTGCCGGTAGCAACCGGCATGGTACCAAGCTTGATGCCGTTAAAAAAGTATGTCAATTGTTGCCGATTAAGATCTACCTGGACGAAACGTTTTACGGTTGAGGTGGTGGAACTTGCGCTCACAGGATTTCGCCCAGAATAGACCTCATCACGATCAGTTACCCCATCACTGTCTGAATCTTTTTTAAGTAAATTTGTACCGAGTTTAAGCTCTAATTCATCAGAGAGTCCGTCGTTATCGGCATCCACCATAGCCAAACGTTCCCCAGTTCGTAGTGGCGAATAACCATGACGAATTTCATCGCCATCAGTATAGCCATCACCATCGGTATCGGGGTTGTTAAGATTTGTGTGATACCGTGATATTTCGTCCTGATCAGACAAACCATCTCCATCAGTATCAACCAGTAGTTTTGTAGTAACCGAAGAAGTGCTGACAACAGGAACATCAATTATCGTCGATGTGGCTGCAGCTCGTACCGGCATCACACCCAAAAAACAAACTGCTATCACGAGGCAGCTACCAAGGCCAAGAATTTTAATAACATCTTTCATAAACAAAAATACTAGGTACGCGTGATTCTATACGAAGATAAGCCGTTAGTCAATTACTATATCACCCAAACGATCGGTACGTAAAATGGTTATGCCAGCGCGCTCGAGCCGGCGGATCACCCGAAGCGATGGATGGCCAAATTTATTACGCTTTCCGACTGAAACAATAGCTGTTTTAGGGCTAACAGCCGCAATAAAATCCTTACCACTCGATGTTTGACTACCATGATGCCCGACTTTTAAGACCTGCGCCTTAAGTGTTTCACACGGTGCAACAAATACTGAACTGCTCGCGGCAGTAGCTGTGATACGATCTTTTTTACAATAACGGCTAAGAAGCGCTTGCTCAAGCGGTTCTTCCATATCGGCACTAAAAAGTACCGATCGCTTAGTCGGACCATCAACCAAACGAAACACAATCCCCCGATTATTACTATCATCCGCCGGAATTTTGAGGGGTAGCTCTGAGTCAGGTGATAAAAATTCGAGCATGGTTCCGGCAATCTCTAGCCGCTCTGGTTTTTGTTGAGCAAAGACGATCGCGCGCGGTTCTTCGGTTATTGCTCGGGCAAATGATTGGTATGGCTCATCCGGCTTAGTTTCACCATTCGTTACGATGCGGGTTACTTCGTAGCGTTTGAGCACATCAATACATCCCGCATAATGATCGCTATCGGGATGGGTCACGAGAAGCGTATCAATCTTTCGTACATACCACGGCAAAACCGCTCCCAACCGAGCGAGTACAGTACTGTCCGGTCCACAATCAACCAGCATGCGCTCACCGCTGCGAAACTGAATCAGTGTACTATCACCCTGCCCAACATTAAGAAAAAAGATTCTAAACTGGTGTAATTTCGTCTCACTGTAGCGCCAATATCCAAGTAAAAGTGCTATACCAACGCAGGTGACAATGCCATACCACCAATATTTTTTCATACACGTATTAACCATAATAAACAGTCCACTCCTAACCCTGGTACGATTTTACCGACTATGTATACTACTTAGGACTTACGCGTTTGTCATTCCGACCGAAGCGACCCACAGGGAGCGTAGTGGAGGAATCGCTTCAATTTAGCTATAGTTTAAGCGATTCCCCTCTTGAGGGATCTGAGATCTCGACTCCGCTTTGGCTTCGCTCGAAATGACAGGTTAAACGCGTAAGTCGTACTACTATCTCAATCGATCAAACTATATACAAAAAATCTCATATTGCCTATACTTTATTCATAATCATCATAGTGTATGGAAAAAGAATTACAGCAATCACTCAACAAAATCCATCAAAAACTAGAGGAACATAGCGAAATACTTGGTGAACATACTAAAATACTTGGCGAGCATACTAAAATTCTTGGTGAACATAGCAAGCTACTCAGCGAACATAGCACTAAATTCGACCAACTTTTGGAACGAGAAGATCTTTTGGCTGCAAAAATCGTTGAGCATGATGAAAAATTTTTATCCGTTGAGACAAAATTAGTTCAACATGACCAAAACTTTGATAAAGTATTCAAAAAACTCATTGAGCATGATCAGCGATTTGAACGGATTGAAGAACGGCTCGACCAAACCCTCACCAGACAAGAATTTGCCAGCACTATGGATAAAATAACCGGTCTGCTTCTAGATATGAAACAAGAGATGATCATCACCCACCACTATCTTTCACGAACCGAACACCGGGTTGACCAACACGACCAAGCAATCAGCACCATCAACCTTAAACTTGGTTTAGCGTGATCAAAATCATTTCCGTGCCACGATAATCTGAGTAATCCAGACCTCACCTTCTTTGATAAAAATTTCTTCTGCAACCGTAAACGCCAGCTCTTCGAGCGCTTCGCGCACGGCTGCTGGGCGATGATAGTACGAACTGATTTTAATAGGACCTTTCAGAGTTATAATCTCTGGCGGGTCTTTTTGGTTAATGTTGGTCACCAAAAACATACCGCCGGGTTTGAGTACACGATACACTTCGTCAAAAAAACGTCGGGGATCTTTGAGGTGCACAATAAGAAAAGCGGCGGTCACCACATCGAACGAATCGTCAGGAAACGGTAGGTCTTCGGCATCACCAACGATCGTGATCACGCGGCTATTTTTTCGCTTGAGTACCTCCAACATGTTTTTTGAAACATCAAGCGCGGTGACCTGCGCCCCCCGTTCTGTGAGCGGAAGTGTTAAT
>JBPOHP010000047.1:0-5133 GCA_052035445.1 Candidatus Magasanikiibacteriota bacterium | reverse complement strand
GTTGGTACGGTGAATAGCGTTGGTGGTGTTTTGTTTCCGCTGTTTTCAGAAGTAGCGCCGGATGGCTTGTTGCCTCGTGAAAAAGAGCATCTTTTTTCTCGGACGCTTCGGTTAGCAACTCTGTTGATTGGTTTTTTGGCAGCCGGTGCAACGGTCTATGGCCGACCATTTATGCAAACCTGGTTAGGAGAAATGGTTGCTCGTCAAGCATTTCCTGCGTTTTATTTTTTGGTTGTCACCTATATGTTGCTTGCATGGTTTAGTGTGTTGACCAATGTATCGTACGGGTTGCATCGTACTAAAAAAATGAGTTATTATACCGGAATTTTGGCAGTGCTTAATGTTCTTACTCTGGCTATTGGTATTCCGTATTATGGTGTCACGGGGGCGGCTGTAGCGTATTTGGTGGCTGTCATACCGGTACCATATTTTTTGTGCCAGACCGAAAAAAGTCTTCGTCAGGGAATTCAGTTCGGCGACGTGTTGCGGCGTGTATTTTGGCTTGTGTTACGGGTAGGAGTGGTGGCCGGATTTTCGGCTGTTGTATCACGATTGGTGGTTGAATGGGTAGTTAGAGGGTGGTTGCTCGTGGCGATTGGAGGCACTGTGTATGCGTTGTTGTTTTTTACGCTCTATCGAGCGTGTGGTTTTTTTGAAACAGAAGATTGGGAATTATTTGTCGGTATGATTAAAAAACGGACCGTATGATTTCTCTTATTACTTCTTTGTATCGCTCGGAAGTGTACTTGCCGAAATATGCGATGCGCGTTCGGCAGGTGTACCAAGATTTAAAAGATCGCGGTATTGCGCTTGAAGTGGTTATTATTGCCAACGATCCTTCGGACAAAGAAAAAGAAGTGTTGGTTGAATTACAGCAATTTTCTTGGGTCAAACTGTGTGTGGTGCCACGAGAAACACTTTATGCCTCGTGGAATCGTGGTGTTCGAGAGGCAACGTTTGATATTCTTGGTTTTTGGAATGTTGATGACGAACGATATTCCGAGGCGTTGGTGGAAGGAGTGCGAGTTTTTGGCGAAAAAAAGACTGATGTCGGGTATTTTCCATTTGTATATAAGCGTTACCTCGCCTGGCGTTCCTGGAAAGTGCTTGTCAAACGCGTCACTATTGATCCACCAGAATTTTCCGCGGAACGTTTTGTAAAAGAAATGCACGCAGGGCCGTTTTTTCTTTTTACCAAAAACTGTTTTGAGCGTATTGGGCCGTTTGATGATCGGTTTAAAATTGCGGGTGATTTTGAATGGTGTGCGCGGGCGGCAGCAACCGAACGATTCCAAAAAATTGATACGGTAGCTGGTGTTTTTATTAATACTGGTACCAGCCTTAGTGGCAGTAAAAATCCTCGACAACAAGAAGAAAATCAGCTCATTTGGCAAAGGAAACAGGATGGTTTTTTGGGGAATGCAACTACATCGAGTCCGTCGATTAAACACCTAGAGTATATTGATGCGGTGCGCGGTTTAGCGATTTTACTCGTAATCTTCATCCATGTTGGTGATGCGATAGATCAAGAAGGCTTGGTTGACCATATTACGTTGGTTGGTCGTTATGGAGTGCAGTTATTTTTCGTTGCGAGCGCTCTTACTCTTTTTTTATCGTATAGTCAACGAAGTGTACATGAGGGCGCGAGCGCGCCGCGGAATTTTTTCATTCGTCGGTTGGCACGCATTGCGCCGGCATATTATGTGGCCGCGGTGATTGATTGGTTGGCCTACGCTTTTTTTCCAAGTCTATTTTTTTGGGAAAAAATCATTCCTTGGAAAGTAGGAATCAATCTTTTGTTTATCAATAGTTTTTTTCCTCAAACTATTAATCATATTCCTAATGGTGGTTGGTCAGTAAGTGTGGAAATGATTTTTTATTGTCTTGTACCGTGGCTTTTCCGTAAAATTACGTCGTTTAAACAGGCCGTTCGATATTTTGTGTTAACAGCCGTTGGTTCACAAATTTTAAATGTACTTGTGCGTTTATTTTTGGTTTATGGGCTTAAACGACAGGCGATGGGTAGTTGGTTTTTGTACTTTTGGTTTCCTAATCAGGTGTCGGTCTTTCTGTTAGGCATTGTAGTTTTCTTTGCTTTTCGTGAAAAAAAAATGAGCAGTCGTGCCCAGAAATTATGGCTGCTTTCTGGTATCCCGGTGATTATAAGTTTTGTGGTTCGATATTTTTGGGATACCAAAAATCTTATCCCCGAGCATATCCTCATCTCGATCTTTTTTGCTGCACTCATTTATTATATGGCGCATAATCCGTGCCGTATAGTGAATAATACGGTCACCAGATTTTTAGGCATGATTAGTTTTAGCCTATTTTTACTTCATTATCTCGTTATTCGATTTTTGGTGGGTAATGGTCTGTTTACTATGAGCTCAGAATTTTTTCATATTTGCGTGTTGTATGGTGTGACGCTTGTGGTGAGTTCTGGAATTTCTTACGTGATGTATCGGTGTGTAGAACGCCCAGGTATACGACTGGGCGCATGGATTATTAAAAAAATTTCACCACCAACCACATGAAAAAAATTGTTGTGATGCCGGTAAAAAATGAAGCCTGGATTCTGGAAAAAAGTTTAGCAACCGCTTCGCTATGGGCGGATCATATTGTGGTTGCTGACCAGCTGTCAACGGACGAAACACCTAGGATTTGCAAGCGTTTCTCCAAAGTCGTGTATGTTGAAAATTCTTCGGAAAAATTTAACGAAGCAGCCCGGCGACAACTTCTGCTTGATACAGCTCGCTCGTTTGATGGACAGAATCTGATCTTTGCTCTCGATGCTGACGAAGTGTTGAGCGCTAACGTTTTGGGTGGGCATGATCTCGAAAATGTGGTGAGTCGTATGCAGCCGGGTATGGCCGCGGAGTTTGAATGGATCAATCTTTGGAAAAGCCCACTGGCATATCGTTCTGACGATTCTGTGTGGTCGGGAAGCTATAAGCATTTTATGTACTGGGACGATCGGAAGGTTTCGTTCAAGAATGGTTTGATTCATTTGTCGCGGGTTCCTGAGGAATGTGTGGCGTACTCAGTCCGGTCAGAAACACTCAAAGTGTTGCATTATCAGTTTGTCGTTTGGTCGAGAATGTTGGCTAAACAGCGTTACTATCGTGTGTTGGAAAAAATAATGCACCCTGAGAAATCTTTTTTGGCTATTAACCATCGGTATTTTGCTTCAAAAGATGTTTCGTCTGTTACGACCGTGCCAGTACCTGCGGCATGGATACAGACGTACGAAGAGCGGGGGATTGATATGCAGGCGTGTGTGGAAGAAGCGGTCTATTGGTATGACCGTGAGGTGCTGCGATTGTTAGCAGTACACGGAGCGGAGTATTTCAAACAGCTCGATATTTGGGATACGGATTGGGAAGAGAAACGGCAGGTAGTATCCCGGATCAAGGAAAGTGTGGTGCCCGCTCAGCCGTTAGTTGATCCGCGCGGTTTTTCGACGAAGCTCTATCACAGATTTTTGCAACGTCCGCTCGAGCAGGCGCTCGTCGTTAAAAACTGGTTTAAAAAATTACCGTGATCAGTATCTATGTATGACCGTTAGTACGCCACAGAAAAAAATTCGTATCGCCTTTATAAAATTTGCTGGTCTGGCACTTGGTGGAACCGAGAAGTTTTTACAGGTCGTCGCAGCCAATCTGCCGAAAGACGAGTTTGAAGTTGATTTTTTTTATACTACAGCTGCGCCATATGTTGGTTCTTCATACCAGCATGCGCCTAATAGTTTTTCGCGAGCAGGGTATTTGCGTTCACATGGTGTGCGGGTCATTGAGGTTCGGGTTGGTGCTAAAGATATTACATCGTCAAAGCACACGTGGGTTGATACCAATTTTTGGGAGCTGTTTGATGAGTCCCGTTACGACATTATTCAAACTGGGCGTGCTGGACAAAGTGAATTTCCATTTTGTGCTATCACTAAGACGCCAATTGTTGAGTCGCTGCATTTGGTGGCTGGCGTGGACAATCAATTCAATATTGCCCGGGTGGTGCATATTTCAGCCTGGAGTGCTGCGCAGTGGGTGCGCATGGGCGGGGACGCCTCGCGAGTTGAATTGATTTCTCACCCGCTCGAACTTGTTCCAGAGCCGATAGATTCGTTACGTAAAGAATTGGGAATCGGAGATGGGATATTTGTTTATGGTTTTCACCAGCGCGTTGATAATGATATCGCTTCATCTTTGCCGCTTGAGGCATATTCTCATATTGAGAACGAAGAGACGTTATTTATAATTTTGGGCGGGGGAGATTTTTACCGCCATCAAAGTAAAAAACTTGGCTTAAAACATGCATTATTTTTAGACCATACGAGTGATCAGAAGCGTGTCGCTCAGTTTTTGAAAACTCTGAATGTCTATGCTCATGGACGAAAGGATGGTGAGGTTAATTCAACGGCCATGGGTGAAGCTTTGGGGTATGGTTTACCGATCGTCAGTCATACCTCTCGGGTTAATAATGGTCATATCGAATCGATCGGCGATGGTGGAAAGGTGGTTACAACGGTCGAGGAGTATTGGCGAGAGATGGTGAGGCTTAAAAGTGATATGCCGTATTATCGGTATCGCTCTGAAGCTGCTCGAACTCGATTTGCTGAGCACTATGAACTGTCTTCTCAAATCAAAAGGATTGCCGATGTCTACCGCAGGGTGATCATAAATCCGTTCCCGCGTCCGTGGCTCCGGCGTTTTTATGCGCTTAATTTATGGTACTACGCGGTATATTTTTGGGTTCGAGTGTATCGATATGTCAAAATTTTTTTTACGAACATATGAAATTAGTTATTCTCACTAAACCATTGAACGTTAACTGGCGGACTGCTCGTGAGTTAATTAGTTTTCAAATAAAGGAGTTGTTAGGACGTTCGCGCGGCCCGCAGCAAGTTACCAGGAGCCTCGTTGCTGGACTGACTGACCTAGGGGTATCGTTTTTAATTAATCCCGGAGTACAGGCTATCACCCCTGACGCGACGGTGTATGTGAATGAGAGTCTTGATGCTTTGGCTTGGGCGATCGCTGCTAAACGTCGAGGGGAGATTAAAGCATTGTGGGCAGGACCAGCTCTCACTGTTTTACCTTCAGACGAGAATGGAATTGTTGGTGACGAAGAGATTGATGG
>JBPOHP010000213.1:0-1961 GCA_052035445.1 Candidatus Magasanikiibacteriota bacterium | reverse complement strand
TCAAGCACCTCAGATCGCAAAAAAGATTTTTTAGTGAATTAAAAAGCCACCGATTCGATTCTCGGCGGCAAAGTGCCTACCTGCACACTACCTAGGCAAGGCTAGAGCGTTTCGTGGCAAAGATAATGAGGAAGGCCTTACTTCACTCCCCCACACCAGGCGCGCAAGTGAACAGTACCGCTTGAAACTTGCGTAAGTGAGGAGCCGGCAGCATCATTATGAAACACACCATACAACGTGTGCCCAGGTGTAGGCAGCGGTTGTCGTATTGTTCGTGGACGGTTTCTGACTCGACTGACTATTCCATAGTCACCATCTGACGAATCAACAGCTGACTCGAACTGGGAGTATGAATGAATCATGTTCACGAAGAGCTTTTTCTCCCCCGAAACGTCAGACGCCATCACATAGAGCATCTCTGTTGGACCACACCACATGCGGTACATCTCATTATCACACATGATGTAGTAGTATCGAGACTCGTCAGGCCCAGGATTGACCGGTATGCTCATCGGATCAAGATGCCTCATAATCCGAAATGTTTTCTCACCATACGTATCTACGAGCTTGCACCTCTCGATACGCCGATCACGGTAAGGTGGCTGACTCTTGTATGTCAATGGCGGAGGCGGACTAGCATTAAGTGCCACCGTCTCGAGTAAGAAACCCCGCCAGCGATTATTCAAGACCGGTCGCGGAGCGGCTGAGCAAGCGGCAGCAAAGACAAAAGACAAGACAATGAATTCTCGACGCATGGTGTGATACCTCACGAGGTTGTGGGATGTGCAGCCCACGATAGGGCTGGCTGCTTAAAAGCAGACCACATATTTATAATATTGTCAATATTATGACGGGATAACTATACTTCTTCCGTTTCCATCTTGCTTTTTTTTTATTTTTTCGCTATGTTAATCAAAAATTTGCTCTATATTTGATATTCTATGTCTTTTTCCATCGGCATCGTCGGTTTACCCAATGTCGGCAAATCTACCCTCTTCAACGCTCTCACCCGCACTAAGCAGGCCAATGTCCAAAACTACCCCTTTTGCACCATCGATCCCAATGTTGGCGTGGTCGAAGTGCCCGATACCCGGCTGTCCCAGCTCGCCAGCGTCTCTAAATCTGCCAAAATCATCCCCACCACCATCGAGTTTGTTGATATCGCTGGGCTCGTCAAAGGAGCCTCTGAAGGCGAAGGTCTGGGAAATAAATTTCTTTCCCACATCCGCGAAGTAGATGCGATTGCCCACGTGGTGCGCAATTTTACCGACAGCAACATCACCCACGTCCACAACCGCGTTGATCCGCGCGACGACGCCGCCATCATAAATACCGAGCTCTGCCTGGCCGATCTCCAGACCGTGAGCAAAAAACTCGACACTGCCAAAAAATCTGCCAAAGGTGCGGCAGCCAAAGATTTTGTCGAAGAAATAGCCGTGCTCGAAAAACTATTCAAACATCTCGAACAAACTCTCCCCGCGCGGTCGCTCGAACTTACCCCCGAAGAAATGGTGTTTGTTTCGCCGCTGCAGCTCATCACCATCAAACCCATGCTCTATGTGGTAAACGTTGATGAAAAGCCAACCAGCGAACTCGTTATCCCCGAAATCGAAGCTGGTACACCGCAAATCGTTGTCTCCGCCAGGCTCGAAGCCGAGCTCGCCGACCTCACCCCCGAGGAAGCAACATCGTATCTTAAAGATTTGGGCATCGAACAAACCGGCCTCGATAAACTCATTACTGCCGGCTACAAACTGCTCAATTTGATCACGTTCTTAACCTCTGGTGAGCCAGAAACCCGCGCCTGGACCGTTAAAACCGGCACTACTGCCCCGCATGCTGCTGGCGTGATTCACACGGATTTCATCAATGGTTTCATCAAAGCCGACATCATTTGCTGGCAAGTTTTTGTCTCATGCGGTGGCTGGAGCAAGGCGAGCGAAAGAGGCAAACTACATATC
>JBPOHP010000182.1:0-4825 GCA_052035445.1 Candidatus Magasanikiibacteriota bacterium | reverse complement strand
GGCGGCTTAATTGCTTGTGCGTTGACACCCCGCCCCGATTTCCCGTACAATCATCGTAGCTATCAACATCATATTTTTAGCTAAAATATGACAAAAAAATGTCTCCCCATATTTAAACACTACGGCGTAATTCGAGCCGATATTTTTGGTAGTGTAGCACGAGGGGATGATACAAAAAAAGCGATCTCGATGTTGCTGTAACACTCAAAAAACCACTAGGATTATTTACTTTTTTACAACCCAACGAAGAGCTCGAACATTGTGCCGGCCGCAAAGTTGATCTCGTGACACACGCTTCTATCCATCCACGGCTTAAACCGTACATTTCGAAGGATTTAATGCTTTCTTATAAAATCCTGAGATATGGTATACTGCACCTAGCTTTAGCTTAAAATATAAAATATTTTCTATGTCTCGCTTTGAAAATCAACCTATGCCCAAACGAGGAAAAGACTCTATAGGAGTAGAATTTCTTAGTCTCGCAAAAAATTGGGTCGATATCAAACCAATCCTCTCTGCCTTAAAAAACAAAGACATTGCTACAGCAAAAGCATTGCTTCTAAAAATTGTAGAATCACCAAAAGAGCACAACGAAGGCGAGACTTATCGTGGTTCTGATAAACAAGTAAAAGAAACTAAAAGCATATTCGATGGGCTTGCAAACCATTTTAGCAAACCTAACCCAGAGCAACAGGCACAGCTTAAAAAAATAGTAGATAGCGCCATTCTCTTTCTTGAACAACAACCAGAAGACATCAATGTTCAACGAATCGAAGATCTCTTAGATAAGAACGGTATTTAAATATAAATTATAAGTACCTAAAAAACTGACTTTGTTCAACAGAGTCAGTTTTTATATCTCTCAGGTTGACACCCCACCCCGATTTCCCGTACAATCTGGATACTTTAATCCGCGCATTTCCGCGTAAAAATCTGCGTTCATCCGCATATATTCTATGTCGTACCAACTCACCAAAAACCCAAAATCAACCGTAACCGCTGTCATCACCGTTCTTCCAGCCGATTACGCCAAACATATGGAAGCTGCTGCTAGCCGTCTGTCACAGCGCGCTGCCATCCATGGTTTCCGCCCCGGCAAAGCTCCGTACGCCATCGTTAAACAACAGCTCGGCGAAGTCCGCATCCTCGAAGAAGCCATGCAATCCATCGTCGAAAAAAACTTCTTCCAGGTAGTCCAGGAAGAAAAACTCGAGACCATTGGCATGCCCCAAATCACCATCGAGAAATTCGCCCCCGGCAACGACCTCGTCTTCAAAGCCGAAGTGGCTCTCTTGCCCGAGGTAAAACTCGCTGACATCACGAAAATCAACGTAGAAAAAAAGGCTGTCACGATCAGCAAAGAACAGCTCGACGAAACCATCAATCACTTGCGCAAAATGCAGGGCAAAGAAGTGCTTAAAGATGGCGCCGCGGGAAAAGACGACAAAATCGTCGTTGATTTTGACATGTTTATCGACAACGTCGCTATCGAAGGCGGTCAAGCCAAAAATCACCAGATTTACCTCAACGAACCGCACTATATTCCAGGTCTTGCCGAGCAGCTCGTCGGTCTCAAAAAAGATGATGCCAAAGAATTTAAGCTCAAATTCCCCAAAGAACATTATCAGAAAAATTTCGCGGGCAAAGACGTTGATATCAAAGTAAAAGCAAACGAAGTCTACACCCTCGAATACCCCGAGATTAACGAAGATTTTGCGAAAGCTCTCGGCCAAAAAAGCCTCGAAGAATTGCGCAATTTGCTCACCGCCAACATCAGTAAAGAAGAAGAAAAGAAAGAAACCGAACGCGTCGAGGTAGCAATCCTTGATCAGGTTATTGAGGGCAGTACGTTTGGAGAAATCCCCGAAGTACTCCTCAACGCCGAAAAACAAAAGATTTTTTACGAGCTCAAACAAGGTCTTGAAGAGCGTGGCATTTCGGTTGAACAATACCTGAGTGATATCAAAAAAACCGAACAAGAACTGCAGCAAGGTTTTGCTGAACAAGCCGAAAAACGCGCCAAAGCCGCTCTTATCTCACGCGCTATCGCCAAAGAAAATAACCTCGCGGTCGAACAAAGCGAACTGAACGCCGAACTCGATGCTATCCGCGCTGCCTACCCCAATAACCCAACCGTTGAAGAAAATCTCAAACGCAAAGAAGTGCTCGATACCGTTGCCTCGACTATTCAGAATCGCAAGGTGATGGCATGGCTTAAAGAGAAGGTGAACAAATAGGTATTTTAAAGAGTATGGGGGAAGTCTACAAACTATCTCAAACTTCACAAACCTCACAAGAAACCTCTGACGACCTAGCCTTTTTTAGTGGACAACGTATCTCAAAGGGTACGTTTGAAGACAGGTACGAAGGACGTACACTAGATGAAGTTGTCGCTTCTACAGGTCTTAATATAGGCGATACGTTCCAGAAAACAACATCATCTGGAAAGGAGACCTATAAAATCGTAGACATGCTCGATGTACTAAACGAAACTGGTTTTAGAATTATCCCGGTTAGCGTCGAAAATACTAAAACCAAAAAAATCTCAATAATAAGCGCCGATGAATTAATCTCAGGACAAAAAGATAAAAGCATAAAAAAGACTAACGTCTAAGCATATGAATTTCGGCGCTCACGTCTCTATCGCCGGCGGACTCCCGAACGCCCCAGTTAACGCTGCCAACATCGGCTGCGAAGTCTTCCAGATGTTTACGCGCTCACCGCAAGGCGGACCCGTCAAACCAATCGACCAAACTGTGTCCGATCAGTTTAAGGCACTCTGCGCCGAACATGGTCTCAAAGAATGGTACGTGCACGCACCCTACATCATCAATTTTGCTTCTGGCACTGCCCGCACCTACCACGGCTCCATCAGCATTGTCCGTGGTGAACTGGAGCGCTCTACGCAACTCGGTGCAAAATACGTCATGTTTCACACCGGCAGCTACAAAGATCTAGGTCACGCCGCTGGATTCAAACAAGTCGTCACAGGTCTCGCCGAAGTTATGAAAGGCTATACCGGATCAACCCAACTCCTCATCGAAAACGCCGCTGGTGCGGGCGAAGTTATCGGCGATACATTTGAAGAAATTGCCGAAATTTTGGATGCGCCTGAACTCAAATCGTATGACATTGGTGTCTGCCTTGATACTGAGCACGCTTTTGCGAGCGGCTATGATCTGCGCACCGCTACTGACGTCAAAAAAACGTTCGATGCGTTTGATACAACGATTGGCTTGAAACGACTCAAGATGTTCCATTGCAACGATTCTAAAATCGAGCTCGGTGGTAAAAAAGATCGCCACGAACACATTGGCGAAGGATTCATCGGTGAGGACGGTTTCCGTGCTATCTTGGCCGACAAACGGTTGAAGAATTTTTCGTTCATCGCAGAGACTGAACACGATAAAATCGTCGAAGACTTACAGCTTCTCAAAAAACTCCGCGACGAAAAAAAATAGGCCGTGTCCTCGACACAACCTTTTCGTTTTTCTCCTCCTACAACGCAATCCGTTGTCGGCCTCGCTTCGTGAAATACTCTGCTCCAGCGAGTCCCGCTACCGCGAGAACAACACCCACCGACAGGGGCAGAAAGTTATGACTGAACCATCCGCCTACGCCAAGGAGTGCGACCACCATCACAAACGCAATTTCGAGCCGTTTTGATCGCGGCGACCCGCGAAAGGCGTTCACGACGAACAACAGGGTAACAATGAGCCCAAGCACCAGGCCGGCGATCATCAGTTCTAGGCCCACAACTTCAAGCACGGCAGCTCCGTAATTTGGTACCACGAACATGTTTTTCCTCCGCGGTCAGTATGCCTGAAGCGGCGTTACGTGGCAAGAGTTATAGTTTGATTATCGGGAGGTGCCCGGTTTCTTATATTTTGGCTCCCAGTCGATAATAAAAAATTTTGCTTTTCCCTTCTCGTCACGCACTAATCGATCGGTGTTTTCATCCCATTGAACAAGAACATTGCCCCCATGAAGATCCGGATGTTCAAACCCGTGTGCTTCTAGAAAAGATTCAATAGAACCAACAAATTCATTGTGCGAGGAAAATCCCGTAATTTTGCTGCTCACGAATCTCGCTACCTCCACCACTATTTCGTACAACGAATCATCATACCGGTTTCGCCATGATATAAATTCTTTTGGGGGCACTTGAAAACCGATACGTTGGCTTAAAAAGCCACCGAAATCGCTCAGAGCCTCTCTTAGATTAGAGAATTCACCTCGCCCTGCCACAGCCTCAACAAACGTATTTCACAGGATACCACGAACAGACAATCCATCGCGTTCAGCTTTTTTCATAAGCCCTTCTTGCGATCCATAATCGATCTCGAGAGCAAGAAATTTTTCTCGTAACACCTGCAAACCCTCTGAGCTGAGCACATAACGTCCACGAAAAGGTTTTTCAGTGTTGATAGTAACGAGTCTGTCAAAAAATCCTTCCCGAGCAAGATCGTTCGCCCAAACACGAATTTCTTGCTTGATATGCTTTCCCGTGTGTACTATTTTCTGCTCTTCATCACACTTTTCTTTGGCTGCCCGGTAACGTTCTTTTTGACTAGCAAACCAATCTTGTTCAAACGTGGTCTCTAAGTAACCCTTAGTCTCGCAACGACTAAATAATTTCTCCGCACTATCAATATTCGGACTGAGTACATCTGAAATTTTTTCCGCGATATTTCCCAACGTTTGCGCATTTGGAATATATTCGAGCCACACATACACATTCCCTCGATCTACCACTTCTGCATATACCTTAGGTGTCGGAATTCCAGCCGCATATGCTTCTCGCGTTCGCTGTATTTCTTTGATC
>JBPOHP010000166.1:0-7255 GCA_052035445.1 Candidatus Magasanikiibacteriota bacterium | reverse complement strand
CTATTGGTCATGTTGCCTGCGGATGCGTGAGTGTGGCTATGGTTTTTGCTTATGCTGGCATAGTGTCAGCAGAAAAATCAAGCCTCATAAGCGCGGTGCACACCTGTTTTCGAGCAACATCGCTGGTGGGCGTTGGGGTTTATGGCCCTGAACGTCTTGTTGATTACCTTAAAAAAAACGGGTTTGAGTGGTCTGGGTTCCTGCCGTTTGAAGGCTTGAGTGATGCAGAGTTTATTTTTACCATTCTTCAAGCCGCCTTAAAAACAGGTTCGCCACAACTACTTTCGGTAAGAGCTCTGAGTGATTCTGGGCACTATGTCGTGGTGGTTGGAGTTGGTGGTGATGACTGGCAGACTGCCCAGCTTGTGGTTAATGATCCGAATGGCCGGTGGGAACAGTGCACACGAACTAATGCAGCGAAGAAAAAGTGCTACAACAACCCCGTTGGTGACGGTAAAAATGTTCGCTACAGTTTTGCAGAGGTTGTTCGCGGTGGCGGACGTTTGTACGTAATCAGGCGAAAATAGTGAGCGGTGGGAAGAGCCACCGCTTTTTTATGTGCTCAGAAAAATAAAAAAAACGAGGAACTAAGTATTCCTCGTTGTGAGTTTTGGTAGTTATTTTATCCAGAGTTCCGCTACGCCATCTTGGTGAGTCGTTCTGTATTTTTTTCCAGCTGCTTGGGCGTCCGCTATTTTTTGGTTAAACTGCTGTATTCTGGATTGCGTCTCAGGTCCCGCTGTCCCGATTTCGTAAGATGATTGCACAGAAAAACCTTCTTCCTGAAGTTTTTTACGGTATTCGTCTGAATCATTCCTTGGCGATTCGGCTGAAACACTCCGATTTTGATTTTCCTTCGCTGGATTCATGACAGCGCTAGCTAGGCCAAAAATTTTTTCTCGCATGGACATATTTTTTGATTAAGATTAAGTATCTTATTGTGCTGAAATTATTCTACCCTCCCCAACGCGTTTCCGTCAAAAATTATGATCAAAAAATACACATTCCTTTCTTATCCACTCCAAACCCTTGCGCCCGAAGTTTTTCTGCTCCAGACTGAGTACTGTGTAGCATACTATTTTTCATCACTGTATATATGGATGACGCTGGTTTCATGTTAAGTATCTTATGGTTATTGGTTTTCTCGATTTTTTTTCTTATAACTTTTTTTAATGTCGTGATTAGAAAGAATTACGCTCTGTGCCTTAAACATAAGTTTAAAACGGGTGCGGGTGTTTGGGTGGTAGTTAGCACACTGTATTTTCTTTCTGGATTGTGGCCGAGCATGGTCAAAGTATTCTTTAAAACCGCAAGTATTGGATGTGTGATTGCGGGGATTTTTATTTTTTGCGATCAGATCTCGCGCCGAGCTCGTTCAGTCCATCACAGACTCTTCATATTCGTTGGCCTACTTGGTGGTATCTTTATCATCCTGCTTTGTTCGGTGTTATTCGCTTTTAGCGAATCGATCGGAGCAATGATGAGAATAGCTGAGATGAGAGATTGATACATATAGGGTCCTCAATTCTTGTTGATTGTAAAAAATGGGGGATGGGGTATGCTAGCTGAAGATTTAATATGTGGTTAGGCTAATTAGTCCTATGCAAGATAAAGATTTTTTACAGATTATTCTTGATACTCAAGAATGGCAAACCTTTGATTGTAAGCGAGCCGGTATTAAACCCGCCGATCTCCTTGAAACAGTAGTGGCCTTTGTTAATACTGATGGCGGTGTTATTGCTCTTGGTCTTGAGGATCCAGGTAAGGCAGTAGGCGAAAAAAGATTCATTGGTATTAGTGAAAATCTTGATAACGTATCTGATTTTTTTAGATTAATCGACAAAGAGATAGAACCACCACTCTTAGAGTGGAAGAAAATTGAGATTGATATTACCAATATCCAAGGTCGTTCCGATAAAATAGTGCTGGTTAATATTAAAAAGAATAATGATATCCATTCCTTGAAACGAGGTGATACTTTTGTTCGAAAAGGTAGGAGTAACTCAAAAATAGGGTCAGCAGAAATCATGCGTCTTAAGTATGAAAAGGGTGCAGTAAAATTTGAGAGTGAAAAATCTGGGCTAACTTCTTTTGAAGTTATTGATGAAGATTTACTTCTTCAGTATAAAAATAGTACTTCTAGCGCCGATTCGAATAATTGGCAATTTTTGAAAGATAATGGTTTGGCAGCAGGAAATGCAGGTTCATATGAGTTTACTAAGGCAGGGGTTCTCCTTTTCGGAAAAAATCCTTCCGTTGCTTTGCAAAGTAAATATGGGATTAAAATATCTCATTATTATGGAACTGAACAAATATTTTCAGGAGAGGCTAATTTTATCGACAGACCTTTTACTATAGAAGGCCCTCTTCTTAAACAAATACAACAGACATTGGAGTATTTTAAAAAAGCAGTGCGTAGCTCTCCTCCCAAGCTGAAGGGGGCCATCTTTGCGCCCACCTTCCTTGTTCCCGAATGGGCTTTTCAGGAGGCAATCACTAATGCAGTGATCCATCGAAATTATTTCGTACAAAATGATATTCAAGTGCGGTTTTTTGACGATCGGGTGGAAATTGAAAGTCCAGGTACCTACCCAGGCCACATTACTGTGAGCAATATAAGGAATGAGAGATTTGCTCGAAATCCTATAATTTCTCGTACCCTTAATCGCTTTGGTGCGCCACCTAATCTTGATATTGGAGAAGGTGTTGACCGTATGTTTCAGATAATGAAAGAGCGAAATCTTTACGATCCTTTATACGCCCCACCTTCCACTAGACCTAATAGTGTTCTGGTTATCCTGCTCAATCTCCAGAAAATTGAATATTGGGATAATGTTAGTAAATATTTAGATGAAAATTATAGAATTACCAACAAACAAGCTCGTCAAATCACAGAAGTTCACGACGTTCTAAAAATGTCACGACTTTTAAAAATATGGGTTTCAAAGGGTTTACTTGAAAAGATCGGTCTTAGTAAAAAAAATGCTTTTTATAAAAAACCGGGGCAGGATGTCCCAAGAAATTTATTTTCACAAGGGGTCGATAATAAGATTTTATTTAGCTAATTTTTTCGTATATATAAGCATTTTTTGAAGTTTCCTATTTTCATAGGTTGCTGAAAATGATTTATTGCCGGATACTTGGTCGGTATGCCCACTCCATTAGAAATCCTCCAATCCACCTTCGGCTACACCTCCTTCCGCCACAACCAGGAAGAAGCTATTACTACCGTCTTGTCCGGTCGCGATAGTTTCGTCCTCATGCCAACCGGCGGCGGGAAGTCGCTCTGTTACCAAATTCCCGCACTCATGATGCCGGGCCTTACGGTCGTCGTGTCGCCGCTTATCGCGCTCATGAAAGATCAAGTGGACGCGCTCCGGCTGAGTGGTATCTCTGCGGCCTATCTCAATTCCACGCTCTCGCCCGAAGAACGCGCGCAGGTGATGAACGACCTCGCCCAAAAAAAACTCAAACTCCTCTACGTCGCCCCCGAGCGGCTGATTGGTTATGGCGAACAGTTTATGGCGCAGCTCAAGCGCTACAACGTCAGCCTGTTTGCCATCGACGAGGCACACTGTATTTCGCAGTGGGGTCATGATTTTCGCCCGGAGTACGGAGCGCTCGCTGCGCTCAAAAAATCTTTTCCGCAGGTGCCCATCCTCGCCCTCACCGCGACCGCCGACAATCACACCCGTTCCGATATTATTGAGCGCCTTAACTTGCGCGATCCAGCGCTCTTCATCTCAAGCTTCAATCGTCCCAACATCAGCTACACCATCGAACCAAAAACCAAACCTTACAACCGCTTGTTTGAGTGTCTCGAGCGCCACAAAAATGACACCGGCATTATCTATGTCTTGTCTCGTGCGAGCGCCGAAGACTGGGCGCAAAAACTTGAGCTCCAGGGATTTTCGGCCAAGCCCTATCACGCTGGACTCGATTTTGAAATACGCAAACAGAATCAAGAAGCGTTTGTCCGCGACGACGTAAAAATCATTGTGGCCACGACCGCCTTTGGCATGGGTATCAACAAATCCAACGTTCGTTTTGTGATCCATCTTGATCTACCCAAAAATATTGAAAGCTATTACCAAGAAACGGGTCGGGCTGGCCGCGATGGATTGCAGAGCGAAGCACTACTTCTCTACAGCGCTGGCGACGCGGCCAAACTTCGCCGGTTCGCGTTTCAGGGTGCCGATCAAGAGCATTCGTACGCGCTCATCGAAAAGCTCGAAAAAATGGTTGAGCTCTGTGAGCGCACGGTCTGCCGCCGCCAACTCATTCTCAATTATTTTGGCGAGCAAGCCCCCGAATCGTGCGCGAGTTGTGATGTTTGCCTTACCACCTACACCTACGAAGACGGCACCGTCTACGCACAAAAAGCACTGTCAGCCGTGGCGCGGCTCGGCGGCAAATTTGGTTTGGGGTACTTGATTGATTTTCTGCGCGGCTCAAAATCCGAGCGCATTTTTGAGGAACACAAAAAACTCCCCACCTACGGCGTTGGTTCGCGCACCGACAAAGACGAATGGCGGCGATACTTTCGCGAACTCATCGCTCAGGGTTACCTGCGCCAGCTTCCCGGTGAGCACACCCACATTGCGCTCACCAAAAAAAGTGTGCCCGTACTCTCCGGTCAAGAAAAACTCCAGTTCGTTGCCCGTCGTGCCAAACAGCGCGTCGAAAGCGATACCGCACTCTGCGAAGAAGCACTCTTTGCTCAGCTGAAACAACTACGCCTCGAGATTGCGCGCGAAGAAAACGTCCCGGCGTACATCGTTTTTTCCGACGCGACCCTCCTGGCACTCGCTACCTATTTACCACAATCACTCGAAGATCTGCCGTCTATCAGTGGTTTCGGCAGCGCCAAAATCGAGCGTTACGGTGAGCGGTTTTTGGCAACCGTGGTTTCGTATTGCCAAGAGCATGGTCTTACTGCCCGCCCGCGTGAGTCGCAACCACGTTCAACCGTATTTTTTAAAACCGCTGCTCCGAATGCCACCCAAGGCATTTCGTTTTCATTATTCAACCAAGGAAAAACCATCGCCGAGATTGCCGCTCAGCGCGAACTGAGCGTGTCTACTATCGAAGGGCACTTGGCACAATTTGTAGCGACCGGTGAGTTAGTGCTCGAGCGACTGGTAGTGCCCGAAAAAATAGCGGCCATCAAAGCCGCTATCCGCGAGCATGGTGATGCAGCCGTCTCACCGCTCAAAGCCGTGCTTGGCGACGCGATAAGTTATGGCGAAATTCGGGCGGTTATTGCGGCCGTGCGACGAGAGAAATAAAAAGTCCGACATCGCGTCGGACCATCGGTTATTATTTGCAGTGCCGTTCAAGTTCTTTGGCAACTTCAGAGATCGTTTGGTCGAGCGTGTGGCATGCCTTGGTAACAAGATTTTCTCTCTCTTCCTGTAGTTGCTTGCCCAGTCCTGAATTAGGGTATGATGCAGGGAGAAGAGCAAGTAAACCAGGTGTGGTTTCATATGGTCGGCTGCTTAGATGTTTGTGAACGTCATCACAGTGCAATTCTTGTTTTTGCAGCTCATAACCCCTTTTTTCTTGGTACAAACGTTCGCAGTTTACGCTGCAACCTAGTAATATAGTCGGTGCTAGTAGTGTCAAAAGTATATGTCCAAGGTTTGGTTGATTGATATGCATGGCATTCCTTTTGGTTGCTAGTTCCTCGTGACGGCAAAAGGAACCCTAATAGAATCGTTTACGATGGTCAAGGGGTGGTAAATGCGCGGCGCTGGTTTATTGATATATAGTTTAGTATACTAGCCTCATCATGTATTTTTATTACGTCTATGTCCCAACAAATCACCTCATTCGGTCGCGCCGATCTCAAACGCGAATTATTTGATCTTGCACAGCTCCAAGTTCCTGATACGCAAGAAGTGTGGAATGATCTCGTTGATGAAATCGTCGAAGGTCACATTGATCTTGGTCAGCTCGATAAAGACCAAGACACCGAAGGTATGAAAGCCTATTTGCGTACCCTGTGGGAAGCATACAAAGAACAAGCGACCGACCCTGACGCGTCGATCGAAGATCAAGATGAAGACGTTATGTAATGAGCGGTAACATGGCAGCCCTCCATTCATTACTGCGCGACCTCTATTTTGGCGATCTGCCCCAGCTCGATATGCACGGCTCTCGAACCGCAGAAGTAGCCGAGCGCATCGACGATTTTCTTGACCCATTCTTGATCTCGGGTGGTTATGTCCGTATTGTCGGCGGAGCGGGGCAATGGAAAGTGATGCCCGCCATCGAACGCCATCTCAAGTATCTGCGTTCCAAAAAACGGATCACTGATTTTTGGCAAGAAGCCACTGCCAGCTTCATCGTCCACATTTAAAAAAACAAAGGCCTAAGAAGCTACTGCGCTAACAAGCTAACAAACTGAAAATATGAAACTCTTCCTCGATACTGCCAATCTCGAAGAAATTCGCACTGCCGCTAGTTGGGGTGTGGTCGATGGTGTTACCACCAACCCCTCGCTCATCGCCAAAGAAGGCCGTGATTTTAAAAGCACGATCCAAGAAATTTGCGGTTACATTGATGGCCCCATCAGTGCCGAAACTATCAGCCTTGATGCTGAAGGCATGATTAACGAAGGCCACGAACTGGCCACCTGGCACGCCAATATCCATGTTAAAGTGCCCGCCACCGTAGAAGGAATTAAAGCCGCAAAGGCTCTCTCCGAAGCTGGTATCAAAACCAACGTCACGCTCGTGTTTTCACTCAACCAAGTACTTTTGGCTGCTAAGGCCGGCGCTACGTTCATCAGCCCATTTGTTGGTCGGCTTGACGATGCTGGAGAAGAAGGCATGAATCTGATCGCTGAGGCAGTAGAATTGATTGAAAATTATCGGTTTTCTTCGCAAATTTTGGTAGCGTCAGTCCGCTCGCCGCGCATGGTTGCTGATGCCGCGCTTCTTGGGGCGCACATCGCTACGGTGCCGTACAAGATTCTCGAACAAATGTATCAACACCCGCTTACTGATGTTGGTATCAAGAAATTTTTAGCCGATTGGCAAGCAGCAAAAAAATAATCGTTACGAATTTTTAAAAAAGAAAGGCCTTCCCATAGTTTGGGGAGGCTTTTTTTCGGCTAAACCGGTTTTTTGGAGATGTAGAGGCGTTCGACGTGTGTGTTGGTCTCAAGTTCATGCAACACAATGGTGTAGCGCCCGATGTCAGGATAATCAATCATGGTGACGCTCTGGATTGATTCAACCTTTCCTGTCTC
>JBPOHP010000116.1:0-2417 GCA_052035445.1 Candidatus Magasanikiibacteriota bacterium | reverse complement strand
TTTTTGAATGGCTTAAAATGCTACCGGGTGTAAACCGCTTTTTCTTAGAGCAAGAGGCAAAAATTAAAGCGGATCTCCTCACGAAACTTAGTGTCAAAAAATAACAATATGAACGTAAAAAACCACGATGTGTTCGTGGTTTTTTAGTTACACCGTCTTAGGTAAGAGACGGCGGCAGTTTCCGCCCGGGAATGATTTCCTTAAGAAACAGCAGAATGTCGGTTGTTTCTTCAATGGATTGGCTGACCGATTTGCCTTCACCATGACCAGCTCGCGTATCAACGCGTAGTAAGATCGGTGGTCGCGAAATATCTGGGTGTTCTTGGGCTACTGCCTGCAAGCGTGCTATCCACTTATAGCTATGCCACGGCACCACCCGATCATCGTGATCCGCGGTTGTTGCGAGTAGTGCCGGATATACCACACCAGGTTTAACGTTATGATACGGCGAATAGGCGAGTAGATTTTTGAAATCGGCTTCGTTCTCTTCGCTGATGCCATACTCACTCCCCCACTGTTTGGCATTGGCGCACGCCTGGTGGTAGCGAACCATATCCATGAGCCCAACCTGCGCCACCGCAGCCGCACAGATATCGGGATACTGCTCTACAACAGCCCCCACGAGCAACCCGCCGTTTGAGCCGCCAAGTAACGCGAGCTGCGCCGGTGTGGTGTAGCCAGCCGCAACGAGATAACGTGCCACTGCACTAAAATCATCAAACGATCGCTGTTTATTGAGTTTTGTAGCGGCCAGATGCCAGGCTTCGCCCGCTTCTCCACCACCGCGAATATTTGCTACCACCACTGTTCCCCCCATTGCCACCCACGCAGCAAAACGAGCACTGAACCACGGCGTTACCGAGTACCCAAACCCACCATAGCCGTACAAAAGAGTTGATGCCGGAGAAGCATTTTTTAAGCCCGATGACGTGAGTACAAAAGCTCGTATCGGTGTACCGTCCGCGCTCTTTGTTTCGATTCGAGTAACGGTGCACGCGGGTTCCGCATTTGTCACTGCATTCACCTGCCATTCTTCTGTAGCACCGCTCAAAACCGTCAATCGATACACCTGCGGCGGTCGATCAAACGTCGTAAAACTAAAAAACGTTTCCTTGGCCTCTGCCCGTCCATGAAAACCCTCAACGGTGCCAATACCAGGAAGCGGAAATTTTGCCGTATGCTCACCCGAGAGCGAAAAAATATCAACCTGAGAAGAAGCATCAACGAGACAGATTACATAGAACGATTCTCCCACCTGACGCACCGTATCAAGCGCATAATCAGATTCGGGAATCAAAGTTTTCCATGAAGACGGCTCGGGGTGATGGATATCGACAGCAACAACCCGGCCCCGTGGCGCGCCTTGCGTGGTATGAATGAAAAAAAGAGAATCGCGATTACCGATGTACGAATAAAGCCCATCCCACGCATCAAATAATTTGACAAGATCGTATGAACCACGTTCGATGTCGCAGTAATACAGCGCATTTTGCTCATAGCCATCAAAAACCTGAACCAATAGATACTTTCCATCATCAGATATTTTGGGAAACGGATTGCGTCGAGGATGCTGCAGATTAACAACTTCGTGGTCAACGCCTTGATCAGTACCGAGATCGTGCACATAAATTGAGGGCGGTACCTGATCATTGGTCGAGCCGTCTGCACACTCCGGATGACGGCTGTAATACAAACGAGTAGAATCTTTTGTCCAAGCCAGGGGTGTAAATTTGGTGTGACGCAAATGATCTGCCAATTTTTTTCCACTAGTTACGTCCAAAAAATACCACTCAACAAGATCTGAACCACCATCAGAGAGCGAATACGCGAGCACCCGACCGTCTGGCGAGGGGTAAAAATCTTGAACCGAGGTAGTACCGGTTTCATCTAATGCAAGCGGATCAACCAACACCTTTTTTTCACCAAAATGCGCGTCTTGTACATACAATTTCGGCTGCTTATCCAACCCATCGTTGTGGGTAAAGAAATAACGCCCACCAGCAACATCTGGCACTGATGTCCGAGGATGATTCCAAATGTGCTCAAGATACGAAGCGATCTGTTGTTTGCCTGAGCAGGCCCGCAACCATTCACTGCTGAGCGCATTTTGAGCAGCAACCCATGTTTTGGTTGCAGAAGATTCCAAGTCTTCAAGCAATCGATACGGATCGGGGACGTTCGTACCAAAATACGTATCAAAAACAGTCGGATCAGCTGGACATGTTGGATAACGGTGAGCGTCAAACGTGTGCTGTGGTGATTTCATAGACGGAATTGTTGATTAAATCTTGAGTTTGAGGTGTTGGTATTAGCATACCGAGTACAACCAACAGGCGTCAATCAACCTCGTCTCAGCCTGTTTTCTGGAGCGTGTATCTGACGCGTGCTATTTATCCGTTTTTTTTGTATACTAGAGT
>JBPOHP010000169.1:0-4970 GCA_052035445.1 Candidatus Magasanikiibacteriota bacterium | reverse complement strand
CCAATGCTTGTTTAAATAATACTACCAATGTAGATATCGAGTGCCTGGTTGATGTACCCTATTTTGCAGAACCAACGGATATATCTGGCAGAACAGATGATGTGTGGGTAGCCGAGGTTGAGGCGGGTAATGATAAGGGATTATCGGTCCAGCAGCAAGTCTTTTTTGGTGTGAATAGTTTGAAAGCGCTTTCGGTAGATAAAAATATTGTTTTTAGTACGGGGACTCTTGGGTCAGTGAGTGGTTTAGCTTCTATCGAAATACATAATTCGGGCAATGTTCCCCTAACGAGCATAGAACTTATGGGAACTCCTATGAAATGCAAAGTAGGTACTATTCCAGCGTCGGCGTATCGTTTCAGTTTGTCTCCCGATACCCCTTTTGAATTTATGACCCCGCTACCCGATGACGGCCCGGCTCTGCTTATTGTGTCTATGGAGAAAGCTACAACGCTAAAGACAAGTGTTAGAAAAATTTTTTGGCGATTGGGACTACCTAAGCGTGGATTGGCTGGGAATTGTCGTGGTAAGATAAGTTACATCGCGCGTTAAAAAATAGTCTATCGATAAAGAAAAACAACTGCCACGGTAAAACAAATAATAGCAAGTGCTCCGGCAAGTATTAGGGTGTGTAAAACTTCATATAATTGTTTAAAGTGGAAGAAGGATGAAGTGAATGTACCGTTTACAGTTCGTGGTGCCGTCACCTGAAATGCATTTGTTCTATCAAAACGTACTACACAACTGAGCATGTGCGGACTGCGCGCCACAATAAATGCAGTGCTTAAAGAAGCGATGGCTGCGCCAGCAAGAAAAGCAATAAATAACGGACTGAACACAATCTCTCGCCCCAGGACAAACAGGTCGTTTGCTACAGAAGATAAAAAAAATTGAAACTCTCTCATATTTTATTATATGGAAACCAAAGAAAAGATTATCCCAGAGTACAACAGTTCTTCGTATTCGACAACAGTGTGTAGTATTTCGGTAAAGATAATTTCTGTTGTGATAATTTTTATTGGAACGACTTTAATAACAAGACTTTTTATTGGTGGAGTAAGTAGAGTTGATGGTCCGTCAATGGAACCTTCTTATATCGATCAACAGTGGATAGTGTTTGAGAAAGCGAGCTATGCGTTTCGTTCGCCCGAGCGTTTTGATGTTGTTGAAATGATCGACCCTCAACATCGACGTTTTTTAATAAAAAGAATCATTGGTTTACCCGGAGAAACAGTTGTCATTAAGGAGGGAAATGTTTTTATACGCTCATCAGAAACCCCAGAATTTCGTTTGGAAGAACGATACCTGAGATCGCAAGTCTATACTGCAATTCAACATGATTTTTCTGAATTTACTATTCAACTTGGAAGCGACGAATATGCGGTTCTCGGTGATAATCGTTTACAGAGCTCAAACGATTCTCGTACATTTGGTGCGGTGCCTCGGTCGCATATTGTAGCGCGTGTCATTACGGCACCGCGATAATGCGCTGTGTTTGTGGGGGTAGGTGAACAAATGGCGTGAATGTGTGTTCTAGTGGATTGATCAAGTAAGATTGTTTTGTATCAACGCCGAGCAGAAAGCCATTATCGAGCTGCAAAAGAGCCCACGATGTTGGTATATGAAGCCAGATATTTTTTCCTTGACGTGGAGTAACGCGCGCTATACTCGACCATCGTTTGATGGTATATGGAACTTCTTGTCCGCGCTGTTTTGGTTGGATCAGTGTCGAAGTAGTGAGTAGTTTTTGCTCACTCGGATGAAGTATTGCTTGTGATGTTGTTGTTAGAGGAATGATAAGTTCGGCTTGTCGGTCTGAGTTCCAAAATGCGAAAGCGGCGCTCGAACTCGTCGCACCGGCTAGATTTTTTATTTTTTCTTCCAGAAATATACATCGTTCTGTGGTTGTCATGGATTTTGCGAGTACGCAGGTATAGGGTTTTTGTGAGTTCGTAAGTCCCTGTATAAGATAGTAGCGAAAATTCGGGCTGGGTAGGATTTGGTAGATAGGGCCTGGGAGGCGGCTAATATCAACAAGTCGCGCGGAGATTGGATTTATAAGAAATAAAACTTGCTTTGAAAAATTATTTTCTGGTGAGCCAAAAATAATAGCCTCGTCTGGCGAGGTAAATTGATAGGAGAACGTGCCTGTTACCACCTGCTCTTTTTTGTCCGAGATTCGAAAAATGCGCAGGCGTCGTAGTGGTACGCTCAGGTCATCGACGATCATCAGTCCAAGAACCCGTGGTTCTGAACCGAGTACTTTTTTGAGTGAAGATTCGTTGAGTCGTATATATCTCCAACTGAGAGCTCCCGCAACAGTCAGTAGTACTGCAGCAATACCTAAGCAACTTGATAAGAGAAAAATTTTTTTACTATTCATACCTAAATAATGCTATACTTAAATACTTGATCGTTCATAGTATAATATGTTTTGTATGATAACGCACGTTCAGACAAAAAATACACATAAGCGGTGGCACTATTACTTTTTAAGTTTCGTATTAGTTTTTTTTGTCCAGATAGTACTGCCGGAACAGGTTTGGGCATTTGGTATTTCACCGGGTAAGGTTGATATTGGTCCAGTACTTAAGAGTACTACCACCTCACTTGTTTTTACGGTATCCAGCGGACAAGAACCTGGAATTGTGGGTATCGAACTTCTACCGCAAGGCTTAGGCTCAGCCGCTCTTTTTGAGGGTAAGAAATCAGTTGTAGTTCCTTTAGAAAACAAAGATTCGGTAACAGTGAATGTCGGTTTTGATCCGCATCAGATCGAGGTAGGGCACTATAAACCAACACTCGTTGCTCGGCCAATTTTTACTCATTCGCCGGGTGGCGCACAAGTGGCCACAGTACCTGAAATCACCGTGAGTATTGTGTATGACGTAGTTGCTGCACCTGTAGTCTCTCTCAATAGTTCGTTGGTTTCTCTTAGGTCAAATTCGCCAACCAGTACATATATTCGTTCCCGATTGGAAAATAAAGGAACGAATTCATTGTCTGTGCGTGGTTTTTCATTGCGTATCAACACTGTTACTAGCACGTTTCTTTTCACCAAACCATTTATAGTGTTGCCGAAAGAAACTGTTCGGATAGAAGATAGTGTAGTGGTTGATCCGCAGTATGTGATGCGAGATGTGTCTACGGAATTATTTTGGCTTACAGATAATGCTGTAATCAAATTTAACGGGACTATTGATGTTGAAGTACCTGGTTATGTGTCGTCGTATAGTGAGAAGTACGCGTTATATGGTATACTAGATGTAACTTTTTTTATTGCTATTGGTCTGATGTCTTTTGGTGGTGTAATTATATATGCTCAGTATAGTAATAAGCGGCGAAAAAAAACTTAATTTTTTAAAGAAAGTTATGTCACTCAGAGTTGATTGTTACAAAATGCTAGCGGCCGCTTTTTTTGTCGCAGTGCTTCTGCTTTATCCTGGCGCCGTGGCGGCAATCGGTGTTTCTCCTGGATCCACCACTATCGAGAATGCTGCCAACGGCCTTCGCATTCCTAAGACAATTCGCGTGACCCGACCATCAACAACCGGTATTTTGAATTTTACTGTGGAAGCAAATGGTCCTGGCGGTCGATACATCGAGCTTTCCTCGCGCACGCTTACCATTCCAGATGGTGCAAATTATGTCGACTATCCTTTTGTCATCGCTCCGGTTAATGCTCCTAATGGGACACATGAGGCTTTTATCCAATTTTTGAGTTCACAGGGCGGTGGTAACGGTGGATCTCAGTTTATGGTTGCAACATACGAAGGTATTACGGCACGTGTTACGTTTAAAGTAACTGGTCAGGAAGTGCTGCAATATACGATTGGCGGTTTTGGCACTGAACCTATCGAAACAAATACGGCCCCGACGTTTACGTTCATGCTAAAAAATGATGGCAATGTTGATGCGCAGCCAGAAAAAATTGATTTTAACATTACTGATGCTAAGGGTGATCTGAAACTTTCTGAAACTGTTTTGGCAGCGTCATTGCCTGTTGTAGAGCCCGGCCAGGAAAAAGCCATTTCTACGTCACTAACACGAAAATTACCTCCAGGTGTTTATTTTGTAGACGCTACGTTTACCAGTCAGGGCAAAACATTGTACGAGCGGAAAAAAATTAGATTAGAAATTTTACCTGAAGGAACTTTGCAGCAAGATGGGCAAATGTCTGATTTATCTGTAAATGAAAAAGTACTACCGGTAGGCGGACAAGTAAAAGTAACGGGTATTTTTAGTAATATAGGCGAGATCGGAGTCCGTGCTACGTTGTACGTTCAAATAAAAAAAGATGGCGTAACACTCGATACGTTACGTTCTGAAGAGCAGTATGTTGGATATAAGAGAACTGGTATTTTTAATGTAACTTTCCGTCCCGATGTTGCAGGTACATACACCTTTGAGGGTAGTTTTGCGTACGGTATTAAAGAAACAAATAAGCGTTCAGTAGTTGTTGAGGCGACTTCTCCCGTTAAGAGCTTCCAGTTACAACTACCTATCGCACGTTTAAAAAATTGGTTATTTGCCTGTACACCCCGCTTTACCCCTCTTATCCTGATTATTGTTCTGGTTGTTGAGACGATACTGCTCATGAAGTATATACGGTTATGGAAAAAACATGAGCGATGTGTCTGTGAGTTACCCTGCGCTTGTCACGGGGGTGAGCATACATATCACCAACAAATGACGCCCATTGACTCGGCTGTTTATGCATCTCAGACTCACATTGAGACTCGTCCAGTTCAGCCAAAATTTCCAGCAGAAAATAAATTATTAGATCAGACATCTGTATCTGATAGTGACCAGATACCGAAACGTTTTCGTGACGATGATCCGTTTGAAGAAATTGCACGATAATAGTTTGGTAGTTTAATTTTGAAAGGGGGTGATTTCATGTGTTTTCAAAAAATATGATTCGAATTGGCGTTGCTTGGTTGGGATTTACCATCCTCATTAGTTTTCTCC
>JBPOHP010000107.1:0-1747 GCA_052035445.1 Candidatus Magasanikiibacteriota bacterium | reverse complement strand
CGTGCCGAAATAGACGGTATACCGTCGTGTTCACTTCCGTTTTTTCGGTTTCTTTTTTAGCAAGATGAGCAACGGCAAAATCCTCACCCTGAATCGTAGTAGTGCTGGTAGAGAACGGTGTCGTTGTGGGGAGGTCTTTAAAAGAGGTGCAGGTTGAAGGAGAGCTCTGTTTATCGATACTTATTGTTACGAGCGATCTTAAGAGGCCTCCCCGTATTCCTTCATAGTTGCCAAACGCTACTACGTACTTAGGATTAAAATAGAGCGCTCCGTTGAAAGGAGTCGCCCAATAGTGCGCCTCATCGCGTGGTTCAATTTTAAAAAAGTGAGTAAATGGTAATGCTAGAGTAAATAGTCCTGGCTCTGTATAGGTAGTGGTAGCGTACGAAACAGTATCAAAATAATGATTTTTCCATCCGTCAGATGAACGTGGCGCATAGTAAGCAAAATTGTACGGTTCAAGCAGTGCGGTCGTAAAATCTTGGCTGCGCACTATTCGACCAGAAGAATCTTTGCGTATGAGTGTGCCAAAAACATCGTAATCACCCTCTAGATTTTGTTTGACTGATGTGCTGATAAGTTCAAAACGGAGTGTGGAAGATGCTCGGCCAAAAGTATTGCGAAGTTCGCTGTTACGAGAGTAGTCTTGGGGTGTGTGGCGAGTATCTTTTTCTCCAAAATAAAGTTTGAGAAGAAAATTTTTATCGTACAATGGGGTTTTATTCATTTTTTCTATATAGTCGTTAACTGAGGTGAGCGCCTGTTGAGCGGCAGTTTGTTGGTAGGTTGGTTGTGGGGTAGAGGGGAGTTCTGCAAAAATAAAAGCGGTGGCAGGAGAAGATATTTTAAGAAAGCGACGTTCCGTTACATCAGTAAGAAAGACAATACTTGAACTTGAGGAAATAGTGTTTAAAAAAGCAGTCTCAACTTCCGCCAGTGGGTCAGTTTTTTCTTTAGTACGCGGCATCGAAGTTCCGTAAGAATCTGGGACCAGCCCACCACCAAGCGAACGGATAAATTGCCCGCCAGTAAAGTAACCATTAGCGAGTGTGTACGGCCCCAATTTTGGTTCTAAAAATCGAATAGTGAGTCGGTGTTTACTGCCGAATGAAAGCTCGCCACCCGGAGCAACCGTGTCGTTAATGAAAACAAGTCGCCAGTTAGTGCCTTCGAGGTTTTCTGTTGTGGGAATTTCTGTCCGGTTTTTGTTGAATGTAAGGGGTACATTTTTTTGTAGAGCCGTCGTAGTGCAACTGATGCCAAGAAGAAAAAAGCAGTAAACAAAAAATATTTTTTGTAAAATACCTTTCATAGGTTGTGTGTTGCCCTCCCAACTAAAAATAAATTACGGCTATTTTTTAATATTCCGGTTTTTACGGTAAAAAACGAAATGTTAAAAATATTTTTTCGAGATACGTGAATGCTGTGCGCGTATCAAATGTTTGACGTGCTGGGCTGTAGACCTCCGCATTGGTGGTGTGAACAACGAGTGCGATTTCGTAACAGGTGTTGTTGTGTACGGCGCGGTAAGCATGTGTGTCATAATACCGGCTCATGCCCGCGTCGCTCGTGGTTACCATCGAGAACGTAATGCCGTTAACTTTTTGCTGGCGGATCATGTCTGGTTTGATGTAGGTCAGATCGCCAAATGAGGTGCATGATCCTGGTTTTTTTAGACTCGTTGTTGCGCTCACGGTGATCCAAGCGCCGTTAAAATTGTTTTTGGCATCAGCAAATAATCCGTTTA
>JBPOHP010000177.1:0-2386 GCA_052035445.1 Candidatus Magasanikiibacteriota bacterium | reverse complement strand
GCACGTCCAAGTGGCGCTTCACCGTGGTGTGCGCCTCGCCGAGCGATCGACCCACCTCCGAGGCGTTCCATTGCTGGCCATGATAGTGCGCGACCATCGACCACAAGCGGCGCAATGCCTGCGGCGACAGCAGGACACCGAAGCGTCGCAGGTCGCGCTCCAAGAAGGTGGTCACGAAGTCCTCGCGCCAGCGAAAGCTGTCGGCCTCGCTGCGCGCCAGATACGACCGCGGAAGCCCGCCGCGCAGCCACAAGCGACGCAGCGAAGCGGCCCCGACCTCGGACAGGTCGAACCCCGCCATCGGGACGAAGGCCACGCGGCCGGCGAGTGACTCGGAGGCGCCTCGCACGAGATCCGGCGAAGCGCTGCCGGTGAGCAGGAAGCGAGCGGGCGCGGGACGGCGATCGACCAGGACGCGGATCACCGGCATCAGCTCGGGTGCGAGCTGCGCCTCGTCGATCACGACCAAGCCGCGCAGCGTCTCGAGCGCCGTCATCGGGCTCTCGAGCCGCCGGCGCGAGACCGGATCCTCGAGGTCGAAGAGCTCTGCGCGGCGGCCCCGTGCGACCGCCCGCGCCAGCGTCGTTTTCCCGCACTGCCGCGGACCCAAGAGCGAGACGACCGGGCTTTGCCGCAGCAGGTGCTCCACCCGCGCGCGCAACTCGGGGCGCTCGACCATCCTTGCATTATGAGCGACAGGTGCTCAAACTGCAAGGAGCGCACCCCGCCGCGCGGGCGGGAGGCTCACCCGCCCGGCTTCGGCTCGGTGGCCTTCCACGCCGGTAGCTCGCGCACGCGACCGAACCACGCCTTCAAGTGCGCGTAGGGATCGAGCGGGGCGCCGCTTGGCCCGGCGTAGGTGAGCGAAGCGGCCACGCTCAGGTCGGCGATGGTCATGCTCCGGTCGACCAGCCACTCGCTCTTGCCCAGGTGTGCGTCGACGACCTTGGCCGATCGCTCGTAGCGCACGAGAGCCTCGTTGATCGCCGACTCCGACGGTTCGCCCATGCCCATCATCGGCTTGAGCAGCTTCTCGAAGGCCAGCGTGCTGAGCGGCGACGAGAAGTGCTCGGCGTCCCAGAACTGCCAGCGGGCCACGTCGGCGCGCGCGCGCTCGCTGGTGGGCAGGAGCCCCGGCTTCTGGCTGGCCAGATATTGCATGATGGCGCGCGATTCGGTCAGCACGAAGTCGCCGTCGACCAGCACCGGGATGCGGCCGGCGGGGTTGATCTTCAGGAACTCGGGACCGCGTAGCTCGCGGAAGTCGACCGCCACCGTCTCGAGGGCGATGCCCAGGTGCTGCGCGACGAGCGCGGGCCGGCGGGCGTTGGGCGAGAGCGGGTTGTGATAGAGCTTCATGCTTCCTCCTCCTCTTTTCGAGAGGCCAAGAGGTGGTGTCGCGGGCTCTCCGCCGCCAGGCCCCAGCGTCCGGCAAAAGCGCGCGAGCGTCTTGGACCGGTGCGAGGCCGCGGTGCGAGCCCCCCGCTCACTGGATGCAGGCCGCGCGCTCGGCGGCGTGGGTCGCGTCTTTGACCGTGGTGGCGTGGGGCTCGGCCGTCGCGGCCGTCAGCCGCTTCCAGTGCGTGCCCTCGACCAGACCCTTGGCGTCGAAGTTGGCTTTGGCCTTGATGAAGCCCGGATCCTTCTCGTGGTTGAGTGCACGACGCGCGGTGAGGTCAGTGGCCCAGGTGCCGCTCACCCACGGCACTGCCTTGCCGATGCCTCCCAGGTCGGTGCCGTCGATGGGCGAGCTGAGCATGCACACGCGCTCGACCTGGTTGTCCTTGGCGAACAGCGCGGCGTGGCCCCCGCCCTGCGAGTGGCCGCCCACGCGCAGCTTGGTGGTGTCGAGCTTGGGGCCCGCCAGAGCCGCAGGGGGGGTCGCGCCGAGCAGCTTCGCTTGCGTCAGCGCGCTCACCAGCGCGCTCAGCCGCGACACGATGTCGTTGGGCTGCGTCACGTTCTTCAGGTCCGCGTACGGCGCCGGCGCGGGCGTCGCCCAGATCACCTCGCGGCGCACGGGCTCGTAGCAGGCGAGGTCCAGCTTGCAGAGCGAGCCCACCGTCGGTTCGTTGTCGTAGGCGGGCATCAGCACCAGCACGCCGGCCTTCGTCAGCTCTTCCATCAAGAGCTGGTTCGGAAAGCTCTTGGTCGCAGGTTTGGCCGGATCGCCCCCCGAGCCCACCAGGTGAACGTAGACCGGCGTGGTCGCCGCGATGGAGCTGGGCAAGCCGACGGCGTGGTAGCCAAATGTATCGGTGACGCCGGCGGCGCCCGACGGCTTCAGCGCGCACAGCTTGCCGCTCGGGGCGGCCTGCTCGAACGCGCACCCCGCCGTGCTGCCGCCGCTGCCCGCGGTGCCACCGGTTCCCGCGGTGCCGCCGCT
>JBPOHP010000063.1:0-2051 GCA_052035445.1 Candidatus Magasanikiibacteriota bacterium | reverse complement strand
ATCCGGGATATTCGCAGTAGTGAAAAAGTGCTCTATCGCCAGGTGCTCGATCTCTATGCGACAAGTATTGACTATGATCCGCACAGTACCAAATCAAAAGAATTTTTTGCGATTGTCCAAAATAAATTACATTACGCGGCCAATGGAAAAACAGCAGCTGAACTTATTTCAGAGCGTGCTGATTCAGAAAAACCATTCATGGGTCTGATGACGTTTCATCAAGACGGTGTACGCAAGTCAGATGTCACGATTGCAAAAAATTATCTTTCGGAACAAGAAATTAAGCGATTGAATAATGTGGTATCTGCTTACTTTGATATTGCCGAACTTCGAGCGCTCGATGGGGTAAAAACAACTATGCAAGATTACCTTAATCAACTTGATAAGTTGGTAACTTCTATGGACCGTGCTGCATTACAAAGCGCTGGTAGTATCAGTAAGATTGAAGCTGAGAAAAAAGCGTGTGAGGAGTATCAAAAATACCAAGCTAAAACATTATCTTCAGTTGAAGAGGCATATATGGCAAGTATCAAGACGCTCGAGAAAAAAATTGAGAAACAGATGAAAAAAAATAAGAAGTAATATCATGAAGATGCTATGAAAAATACACTCAAAACCACTATTACCGTCAAAGATATTTGCGATGGGTTTGTCTATAACGAGCTCGAAGGCAAAGGACTATTCGGTTTGTCGGGCACGCTCACTATCCAGCCCGAGTATCAACGCAATTATATCTACGCAGAAGACAATCATAAACGAGAGGCTGCTGTTATCGAATCGATCCTCAAAGGATACCCGATTGGTTTGATCTACTTCAACAAAGTGACCGAAAAAAATTTGGAAGTTTTGGATGGCCAACAGCGCATTACGAGTATTGGTCGTTTTGTAACAGGAAAATTTCCGATTAAAGATCAAGACGGTAATCCGCAGGAGTTTAGTGGTATGGCGGAAGATAAGAGAAAGAAGATTCTTGAAACCAAACTTCTTATTTACGAATGCGAAGGCACAGAAAGCGAGATCAAAGAATGGTTCAAAACCATCAACATCGCCGGTGTGCCGCTCAATGAACAAGAGCTTTTGAACGCCGTCTATTCCGGACCGTTCGTCACTCGTGCTAAAGAAGAATTTAGCAATAGCCGCAACGCCAACATCCAAAAATGGAGTGCGTATGTTGCGGGCAGTGCCAACCGTCAAGATTTTTTATCGTGTGCACTCGAATGGGTGAGTGATGGCAAGGTCGGCGACTATATGAGTCGCCATCGTCATGATAACAATATCACTGAGTTAAAAACGTATTTCACCACCGTGATCGATTGGATTTCGAGTGTGTTTACCGATGTCGAAAAAGAAATGTCTGGACTCGAATGGGGGAGATTGTATCGCGCATATCATCGTACGGCCTATGATCCGGCTAGGGTCGCACAGCAGGTACGTGATTTGTACGGTGATCCGTACATCAAAAATCGCAAAGGTATTTTTGAGTACATTCTCGGCGGTTCTGTAGACACAAAACTGCTCGAAGTCCGCGTCTTTGATGAAGCGACCAAAAAATCGACCTACGCCGTTCAAACCAAAAAAGCAGAAGCTCAGCATGAATCAAACTGTCCATTGTGTGCCCTCGGTCATGACGCTCAAAAAAATAAAATCTGGAAATTTGCCGAGATGGATGCCGATCATGTGACCGCGTGGAGCAAAGGCGGGGCGACGTCGGCCAAAAATTGCGAAATGCTTTGCAAAACGCATAATCGATCGAAGGGGAATCGTTAGTATCGCTACCAATTTTTGTATGCCCCTCACCTTTACCCAAACCAGCCTACAAACCGTTTACGGTTTATTCATGATTCGCGTCTACCACGAAGCGCTCGGCCAAGAGACGGTCGTCCTCTATACCAATAATCTCGATCGGAGCCAGCCGGTCCTTACGCGTGTGCATAGTGAATGTTTGACCGGTGATACGTTTGGAAGTTTGTATTGTGACTGTGGAGAGCAATTCAAAAAATAACTCGAGCTCATTCAGCGCGAAGGTGGTGTGTTTATTTATTTTAGTCAAG
>JBPOHP010000111.1:0-3123 GCA_052035445.1 Candidatus Magasanikiibacteriota bacterium | reverse complement strand
AATATAGCCCATACCTTGAGAGGTTCTCTTTTTTGGTACAGTTGTGTTAAAAGATTGTTTTTTAGCCAAAAAATGAAGAAAAAGCGCGGTGGCTAAAAATAGACTATGCAAAATATATGCTTATTTTTAAGTACGTTTTATTCATCGACCGATTAAATTTAGCTTAATTCGCACAGTTAAACAGCAATATTCTTATGAATTTGAACAGTAGCTATTTTTTGGTTGTAATTAGTCTAGAATCAGGCAATTTTTTTTACTAAGTAGCTACGACAAGGACTTTTATTAATTTGTGTAGTGCTGATACATAGATTTGCATAAATTTATGTATATAGTTGTCATTGTATAGTTTGTCTCTGACCAAACAAAAAAGCGATGTTTCAATGCACAGAAGGTGTTCGAGACATCGCTGCGAGATAGGCCGGGTGGCGAGATTCTCTGTTAGTCGATCGGCTCACCCGGGTGGTCGATGTGGAAGAAAACGGCTTCCTCGGGCGGAATCGTCCGCGGTTCGCCCTTCCAGCCCAACTGCACTTCGTAGCCCGGGTACATCGAATAAACGATCACGCACCAGTCGACAGGAAACCGTGCATCGCCATTGCGTTTGATGGTGCAGACGATGGTCACCTCTTTGGTGGTCGGTGCGAGGATCGGTTCGTCACTCTTTACGACCGTTGCCGTGGTATGAGGATTGGGCTGGAATTCTTCCGTCTTAATGCCCGGCGGAAGATTGGCCAAAGGCATGGTGCTTGCCCAACCCACGACGCTCGGGTGGGTGAGGGTGAACCCCCATTGCTGTTCTGTTTCGCGCTTACTGATCATCTCGGCGATGGCATCTTTTACCTCGTCGTGAAACAGTTTGTGTAGAATCTGATCGCCGCACAAGACATCATAGCACGACCGCCACTGCCGGAAATTTCCCGAGCAGGCGGTATCGGGGCGAAAGCAGGTATTTTGTAGCCGATGTTCCTGGTTCAGGGGGACAATGAGAACAAAATTGCGTTGGTCGTAGCAGATGCGCATACTATGTTCCTCCAGTTTTTTGGTGTTCGCGGAACAGATGAATATAGCAAGTAAGTTGCAATCTGTCAATCGTATGCGAGTAGCCATCCAAGCAAAAATTCGTTATAGTACGAAGACTATTTTTGTTATGTCATTTCCAAAAATTCTTATTCTCCACGATTATTTTCTCTACCGCGGCGGCGGCGAGCGGCTCATCATCAGTTTGGCCAAAGGATTGAAAGCCGATATTGCGACCGCGTTTATTGCCAAAGATGCTTTTGATCCGCGCGAGCATGGCATCAAGACGACCGAACTGCTCAAAGAAAGTTGGTTCAGCCGACTGCCGGGTTTTCGGTATCTGCAGGTGCAAGCCTCATTTTTGTTTAAAACCAAAAAAATCATTAAAGACTACGATGTGATTATTTATAGCGGTGATTGTTTGACCGCACTGCTGAATGCGAAAGGAAGAACGAATATTGCGTATCTGCACACCCCGCCACGACATTTGTACGATCATTATCACGAGACGTTGGCGCGGTATAATCTACTCAAAAAAATGATTTTCGTGCCGTTTGTGTGGTTTAATCGTTGGCGGTTTGAAACATTGTGCCGACGGTTTGACGAGATTGTGACGAACTCCAAAAATACGCAGGAACGTATCAAAAAATATTTGAAATTGCAGTCGATTATCGCCTATCCGCCGTGCGACACGTTGCCGTTCAAAAAACTTGGTCAAGAAAAATTTTTTTTGTCGTGGGCGCGGCTGTACCCTATCAAACGCGTTGACATGATTGTTGAAGCGTTCCAAAAAATGCCTGATAAAAAATTGGTGGTTGCTTCTGGCGGGCCCGAAGAAGCGCGACTCCGAGCGCTCGCCAAAGGGTATCCAAACATTACGGTGCTTGGTTGGGTGAGCGATGCTGATTTGCTTAGGTATTTGGGGACATGTTTGGCCACGATTTATATTCCGGTGCGCGAAGATTTTGGTATGAGCCCGGTTGAGTCGATGACCGCCGGCAAGCCCGTGCTCGGCGTAGCGGAGGGCGGTATGCTCGAAGTAATTGAGCACGATAAAAATGGCTGGCTCCTCAAACCGAATTTTACGGTTGATGATATTGTGCGCGCGGTGCACATGATCACGCCCGAAGAATGTGTAAAAAAAGAATCGGCTTGTTATGCCACGGCTCACAAATTCACCGAAGCCGCGTTCCTCAAAACCATGCGTGAGATTATTGAAACCACTTATGCCCGTGTACATTCTGCACCCAAATAAAAACGATCTCCTTGAGAAGGTAGAACACGCTCACCAACTACTACCAATCGAAGGAAAGTTTTTGTATTTCTCACCGATCGACACGCTCGTCGTGGCTGATTCGCTTGATCTGTACCACAAAGATATTTTTTTGCACTTACAATCATTATCGTTTCGCAGTGCGTTTCGGTTGCCTGTGCGGCCAGACGGGTATGGGCGGATGGAGCAGGGGGTGGTGGTGAGTTGGAAAAGCGTGTTTTTTGGGGAGACCCAGCCGGCAGAACGTCAGACGGTTCAGAAGGTACTCGCCGATTTAGCAGTTTGAAATTAAAAAGCCTTCCTGAGACATTGTCTGAGGAAGGCGGCTGGTGGTTATTCTGTCTTGCCGATCTCTTCACGCGCTCTGGCTAGCTTGGCGCGCAGTTCATCGAGATACTTTTTGTTTTTTGGGTAAGAGTAGCCCATGGTGTCTTGTGCGGCGACGCGCTGGCATGATTTTTCGACGGTCGACACTTTGTACAGCCCGATGGTTCGGCGAATTTTTTCTAGCGGCCAGCCATAGAACGTGTGTAGAAGGTATAGTGTGACATGGTATGCCCATAATTGGCGGTATCGACTGCTTAAGAAGTGTGCGGGTAACCGCCAATCATCGGCAATGATTTTTGTCAGTACTCGAAGCGTGTTCGCACTTTCTGCATCTATCTTGGTTGCACGAGCGCCCAATTTTTGTTGAGCAATTGGGTCTTTTTTTAGTGCGTCAAGTGACAGTTCGATAATTTGACGGACACGTTCACGGCATAACCCGCCAATATTTTTGCCCACCTCTTGAAGTGTGCGGTAAACGGGTTTACTTGTGCCGTTCAAGATGCCAA
>JBPOHP010000096.1:0-6388 GCA_052035445.1 Candidatus Magasanikiibacteriota bacterium | reverse complement strand
CGGCCCGTGTTTTTTAAGTACTTTCTTTAATTTTTTCTATCGAACAACCGATATGTGATTGTTGTTCAGGATTTTTACCTGTTGCTTTTCGATACAAGTTGTCTGCTTCTGAAATACCTTTTGCGGTGCACTCAAAAACTACTTTACCATTAGCTAAATTATCTCGATAAATAAACCTGCGCGGCTCTAAAAACTGAATTTCTTTTCCTGAAAATTTTTCTCCCATAGAAAAAAATATTTAGCTAAGATAGAGACTACCAAACCAGCAAAACACTGTCAATAATCGAAGAGTATCATGATATACTACCTGCGAAAGGGGTTTTTTCATTTTTTTTCACCTATTATTAATCTCATTCGAGTATGCGCCCACGCGCTCTCCATATCATTATGGCGGCCGCTGAGGTTATCGCCATTCTCACATTATTTAGTATCTATAAAACCAGAGCGGAAGCGGTTGGACTGAACGGCACAACACTCTCAGCCTATAAAACCGCTGAAGGGGGTTGGCTCAAAACCTATTCCTGGAGTCTTTCCAAAACAGTATCGCCGCAAACCTGGAATTTATTTCAAGGCGACGACGGTACGAGTAATGTTACTACGCTGGATTAATAGAAAAAAGTATTGCTATTTCTTTAAAATCCTAACGCGTCACATATGTCTCTTGCACACAATATCTGCGAACCGTGTCAAGTCGGATCACCTCAATTATCTGCTGAAGATCTTAAACAAGCACTTATCGAACTCCCGCTCTGGCACATCACCGAAGAAGACAATATTAAGCACTTCGAACGTGCTTTTGTTTTTACTAATTTTGTCACTGCCCTCGCTTTTACGAATCGCGTCGGAGCTCTTGCCGAAGAACAAGGTCATCATCCAGCTATTCTGACCGAATGGGGGAAAGTAACCATCTCGTGGTGGACGCACAAAATCGGTGGACTCCATAAAAATGATATAATTATGGCCGCGAAAACGGATACGGTATATGCCGGATAAAAAAAGGGTTTGTAAAGAGCTATTCACGCTCTAACAAACCCTCGAACATGTGTTGCGGCACAATGTGCTCTTATCGGTTGAGATGCGAGCAAAAGCGTCCTATATGGAGTAGGCTACCACACAGAGCGCACGGGTTGCGATCGAGAAGGGGTAACCGAGCCTGTGTTTCTGCATAACCCCTCGTCTGCTCCTCACGCTCGCGCCTCCACCGCTCGACTCTATCGAGCCGCATCTGCACGTGCTCGCGTTCTTTTTCCTCACGTTCTGTGTCAACCGACGGTGGCTGCCCACCAAAAGTCCAGCAATCGTTGGCCATTGTGCACCTCCTGTAGTAAAGATCTGATTATTTCCCACTCACGATGGGATACTACCATGCCACATTCACGATTAATTTTATTGAACAATTTTAATAAAAAATTTTTATCCAATTGTATAAATTTTGCTTCTTTATAACAAAAAATTCACAAAATATTTTTTTACAAATGTTGTTACAAAAAATGGACATTTTGGCAACGTCCAACCAGTTTAGAAAAAATCAGGATCGAATTTCTAAAAATTGCGTGGCATTAACATTAACACAGACACCATCCCACTAAGCAAGTCGTACGCGAGAAGTTCGGCCAAGCAACCGAGAAGGAGCGAAACGAGGCGCATTGGCTCCGCCGGTTCCAATTTTCGCGTGGCGTGAGTTTTGACAGAAAAATATTTGGAACCACGGAAACTGTGCTAGTTTTCGAACTAAAAGACCGGCTTTCGACAAGCCAGTCTTCTGTAGTGGACCAATGGGGACTCGAACCCCAGACCTTCGCCTTGCAAAGGCGTTGCTCTACCAACTGAGCTATTGGCCCGTTACGTCATAGATACTACCAGCTCATCACCATATCGTCAACTGGTTGCGTTTACGGCTATAACCGTTATAATAGCTCTGCTTTTAACCTTACATTATGTCTCTTGAATCTTCCAATCAAACACGTATTTTGATTTGGACAGTCGTAGCGCTTACGTTTGGAATTTTAGGTTTTGCCATTTTTCGTTTTGGTGGCGCTGGTTCGGGTAGTTTGCCACCCGTCACAACCGAGGATCATAGTATTGGTAAAGAGGATGCACCGGTTACGCTTATTGAGTACAGCGATTTTCAATGTCCTGCTTGCGCATCATACCACCCACTCGTTAAACAACTCATCAAAGAATTAAGTACCTCGACTCTTCGTTTTGTTGCTCGCCACTTCCCATTACCGATGCATGAAAATGCTGAGGAAGCAGCACGCGCAGCCGAAGCAGCTGGTAAACAAAATAAATATTGGGAAATGCACAATCTTTTGTTTGATCGACAGAATTTTTGGGAGAGTGAAACCAAACCTGACCAAAAATTTTTAGGGTATGCCGAACTCCTTGGTTTGAACACAACGACGTTTATGGCAGACTACCATTCTGATGTTATAAAAAACCGTATTCAGCGCGAAGTAAGCGCGGGCGAAGCCGCTGGGGTAGACCGAACACCGCTTTTTTTCCTTAACGGTGAACGTTTAACCGACCTGCCAACCAGCTATGAAGCGCTCAAGAAGCTTGTTACTGACGCGGCAAAATAATGACTCCCTAGACCCTTGCACGCACGCGGCACTTCGGGTATAACACCGCTACGGTTAATTCTCTCATTTACTTAGATCGTATGGCGAAAAATTCCGCACACGATGACGCAGTCAAAGAAAAATTAAAAGCCGCAGAAAGTGCTATTGAACAAATCAAAACTCGGTTCGGAGACGGCTCAATCATGCGTTTTGGCGAAGCCAAGGCCATGCAAGTTGAGGCAGTGCCAACAGGATGCTTATCACTTGATATCGCACTCGGTGTGAAAGGTGTTCCTCGCGGTCGTGTTATCGAAATTTATGGCCCTGAGGCTTCAGGTAAAACCACCCTCGCTCAGCACATTGTGGCTGAAGTCCAAAAAATTGGTGGTATTGCCGCGTTCGTTGATGCTGAGCATGCGCTTGACCCAGATTACGCCAAAAAAATTGGGGTAAAAGTAGACGAACTCCTTATCTCGCAGCCAGATACTGGTGAACAAGCTCTAGAAATCGTAGAAACACTCGTTCGATCCAACGCGGTTGATGTGGTAGTAGTCGACTCGGTTGCAGCTCTTGTACCCAAAGCCGAAATTGAAGGTGAGATGGGTGATCAGCATATGGGTTTGCAGGCCCGTCTCATGAGCCAGGCGCTCCGCAAACTGACCGGTATTATCAGTAAATCAAAAACAGTGGTTATTTTCATCAACCAAACCCGTCAAAAAATCGGTATCGTATTTGGTAACCCCGAAACTACGACCGGTGGCGTAGCACTCAAATTTTACGCCTCGGTGCGTATCGAAGTCCGCCGCGCTGCTCAGATTAAGCAAGGTGATAAGGTCATTGGTAATCGCGTGAAAGTAAAGATCGTCAAAAACAAAGTGGCTGCCCCATTCCGAACGTGCGAATTTGATATCATGTACAATGAAGGTATCTCAGTATCAGGCGACGCCATCGATACGGGTACACTCTACAAAGTGATTGATAAAAAAGGCAACAGCTACGTGTTTAAAGACCTAAAATTAGGTGTTGGACGCGAAACCGCAAAAAAATTCTTGCGTGATAATCCCAAAGTGTTGAAAGAGGTGATGGATCAGGTATGGGAAATCGTGGCTCGCGGCGATATGCCGGATCAGGAGCCGAGTATCGAGTCGGGCAGTGCTGGTGAGAGCGATGTTCCTCCGCCGGTCGAAGAATAATATTTGCAAATTTTAGAATGTATTTCCAAACGCCTTTTTATCAAAAAAGGCGTTTGATGTATAAAAAACCCGGTCTCTCACATGAGTTCGCGGGTAGAGCTCTTGCTGATTAGGTCAGACCAGGTCTTGACCTAGGCAGGCGTTGCCCTCTTAGGGACGAGACAGTGATTACCGGGCGGGAAATGTTCCCGGATTCATTATAAAGCATCATTCCTTCAAGGAAGCGGTGTCATAAAATATTTGACACCTTTTTTGATATGACCACATCTTGAGGTGCCGGACTAACAAACCCGACTCCGGATCCTTCGGTAGTATGCCCAATATCGTTTTCGGCGTGCTACCGAAATATCTCAACTTGCCTTGTATTATAAGGCACTCGTTCGAGAAGCGAACCATGGTTATTTGTATGAAAAAGCCGAGCACAGGAGTGCTCGGCACGGGGGCTATTCCCCGATGAAAGACACGAAGAATTTGAGATAGCGCTGGACAAGGAGAATGTCCTGATTGCGCTGCCAGTTCAACGTGTGCGGGATATGTTTTGGATTAAGATGCTTACCGAGTGAGACAACGCGATCTTTTTCGCCGTAGTCACGACGGGCTTCGCGGTCGATGATGGTTTCAAGTTCAGTTGGTTTTTTGCCGGAGTTGAAAACCATCCAGTCAACGAACTGGTGAACGATAGTGAGCTGGGTGAGCAGCTCTTCGCTCTGTTTGATATCTGGCGCGTGTTTGAGAAACGGCTCCAGTTCTTTCAGCAGCTTTTCTCGTTCTACCTGTTCTTCTTGTTCGCGACGTTGGGCAGTGGCGACGGCACATTCCGCGTCGGCCACGGCTCGCTCACTCGTCGAGAGCCACGAATCGAGTCCGTTTTTGGAGTGGGGCGGCCGATTCGATATGATTTTGGCAAGACGATTTCGTAGGTCGATCGATAGGTATGCGCTGTGTCCAATGAGTTGGGTAGCTTGTTCTCGGACACGCTCTACGCGGATTTCAACCCCTTTCTTTGCTTCGACGTTTTTGAAGTGCTCGCTCTTGAGCGCGCGTTCTGCGGCAACACACATACTCTCCGCTTCCATCTGGCTCGCGTACCACTGGGTCGTGATACGCAGATCATCATAGCCGACAAAATCGATGAATGGGGCGCCGTAGCGAACAAGGTCTGACCCGGTGATGATATTTTTGCCGTAGACGAGCGGCTGTACCGAGTCGAGTTTTTTGGTGTGCCAGTTATAGTTAAGAGTTGGCTTCACCACACGTTCCCAGAGCATGGTGTGCAACTCTTCTGCCAGAAGCTCTTTTAGGTTACGGATGTTAGTAGCGCAAACCATTTCTGTTCGTGTGCCACCTACGATTTCGTAGATACGTACCTGGCATTGCACCAGGCGTCCGCTTGGCAAACGAATCTCGTCGGGCAGTCTAGACCATGCTTGGTTAAAGCTCAGCCGACGATCAAGGCGGATAAGCGGGAAAGCACTCCGATCGTAGATGACATTATATTCATAACCTTGAAGCGTGATAGTGAGCGGGTTGTCTCGTTCAATTTGTTCAGCAGTTTCTGGTGGAATCGGTGGGAAAAACTGCGTTAGGAGCTCCAGCTCAACATCATCAAGACGAAGCGCCTTATCGACAACGAGCCCGACCGTAGACCGAACACTGGCCTCATCAAGCGCATACGACGTGACCATTTGGCCAGCTCGGGCACAGAGGTGTTGAGCAGTTTGGAATTGCTGGTTGAGCAATGCCAAGCGTTCAATGCGCCGACTCGGATAGACAATACTTTGAGTGATCCAGGTGATGAGGAGTTCCCGAGCAGCTTTTTGGAGCGGTTCGGGAAGGGTGTGCGGGTCAAAGGTTCCAACCACATCGTAGTCACGTCCGCCAAACGTGATGTGGGTATCGACGAGCACTGAGTTTCCGTCGTGGTTTACCTGGAGCACGCGGATCAGTGAAACTTTTTCGGCGGTCTGAATCATGATGTTTTCCGGGATGATGGTGCCCTCTACTCCGGTTAGAATTGAGGGCCTCCCCCAGTTATTTTCTTCTCGCTGACTTGTTTCGCCGATAATAATGTTCGAGTCATCGAGCGAAACCAGCGAGCCGGGTACGACGCTGATTCGGATGTTTTTTTCGTAGCTCACCATTTCTAGTGAGCGTAGTGATGCAAGCAAGGTGCGGAACAGAAGGTCGCGATCATCGCCCGGTTTGATTGGTTTTTGAGTGCGGTGGTTGGGCAAAGGCACTCCGAGTGCGTCGCAGATGGAGCGCAGGCTAAGCAAAGCATCGAAAAGCGCTCGACCATCGTAGTCAAATTCAGAAGCGACATCGTAGACTCGTTTGGTCGGCAGTGTTTTACCGTCCCAATCTGCATCGCCCACAACGATATTTAATACATCAAGGAGCACGTTGTAGAGCGTGAGATGGTCTGACCCCGCAACAATGTGCGGTTCAAAAAATCGTTTACCGCGGGTAAGGCTATAAACAGGTGGAGCGGCAGCGCACATGATGACCACGTCGCTGATACTCTTGAAGCGCTCTTCGGTTGAACGAATAACCATCTCTCCCCAACCTGGTTTGAGAGGAAGGCTTGCCACCTGTTTACCGTAGCTCGTAATGCGGTTGGTGGATTCGTGAATT
>JBPOHP010000036.1:0-3411 GCA_052035445.1 Candidatus Magasanikiibacteriota bacterium | reverse complement strand
TTTTCGCGAGCTCGTACACACTGAACTCAGCCGTTACCGTAGTTGGCAAGCCGAAGGCGAACGCGGGTTTGCCTACATCCCCCGACGTTTGCGCATCCCTATCAAAACCGCAGCCGATCTCTATCGCTACACGGCCAAAAAAATAGCATCGAATCCGTTCATAATTCTCGATCAGGCGGTCAAACCATCGCTCGCACGCATACTGGTTACGCTCTGCAAAAATATCATTGTTGCCTAAAACTATGTTTTCTTTTTTTACCGAACACAAACCGCTCATCGCCGAGGTCATCAAAAAATATATAACGACCGAAAGCGCTCACCTCCGCACAGTAAGCACCCGTTCCGCTCGGCTCAGCAGTGATATTGCCACCCTCGCTACCCGTGGAAAAATGATTCGTGGTGGATTAGTCTGTCTTGGCTATCAGTTTGAAGGAAAAAAACTTGACGAGCGCTGCCTAAAATTGGCTGCGGCCATGGAGATCGCGCACACCGGGCTTCTCATTCACGACGACATCATGGACGGTGACACGCTCCGCCGTGGCGAACAAGCGCTCCATGCCAAGCACGCTGATCTGGGAAAAAAATACGGCATGGCTGAGCCACACCGTTTTGGCGAAGCAACCGCCACCTGTTTGGGTGATATTGCGTTTTTTTCAGCTTTCAACTTGCTAACGCAAGCTCTGGCCGAACATCCCGAGATTTTGACTGCTGCTATGTCGTTGTTTACCAAAGAACTTGCGCTTGTTGGCGCCGCCCAGCTACAAGACGTGCATAGCGGCAATCATCCCAAACCAGCAACGCTCGCCACCATTCTCAGCACCTACCGTTTCAAAACGGCCCGTTACACGTTTTCACTACCACTCGCGCTTGGCCTTACCGCTGCTTCGGGCAACACCAAAACCATCACCACTCTCACCACGTTTGGTGAACATGTGGGAATTATTTTTCAAATCCGTGATGATGAAATTGGTTTGTTTGGCACCGAAAAAGAAATTGGCAAACCCGTTGGTTCAGATATTCGCGAAAGCAAAAAAACACTCTACCATCATTTTTTGTACCGCTTAGCCTCGGCCACCGAAAAAAAACGTCTGGGGAACATCTTCGGCAACCAGCGGCTGACCCAACAAGACATCGCCTATGTTCGATCACTCGTTACCACGTACAACATTCCAGAAAAAATTGAAAAGATTGTCGCAGCCGAACGACAAAGTGCTCTCGCCGCTTTAGCAGAGCTCACCCTCTCAGCGGAGCATGCAAATTTGTTTAACGACATAAGGGCGTATACCGAGCGCCGTGTATCATACCGCTCGTATGAACCTCCGTTTGAACTATCTCCGCCTACTCATCACCATTTCCCGCCCGCGTTTTTGGCTGTACGTGGCTGGCCCGTATCTGCTGGGCGCCACTGCGGGATCAGCCGATTTTTATACCGATTACCAATTTTATCTACTCACCATCTTTTTTTTACTTCCCGCCAATCTTTTTTTGTACGGCATCAACGATTACCACGATCATGATACCGATCAACTCAACCCCAAAAAACAATCTACCGAGCACTTACTTACTACCGACGAGCGCCCGAGGCTACGAGTAGTACTCTTCTGTACAGTCGTACTCTATCTCCTTTGTGCATTCTGGCTACACAACCTCGTAACCAGCACGCTCCTCATGCTTTTGCTATTCCTCTCCTACGCCTACAGCGCTCCCCCACTCCGTTTCAAGCAACGTCCGTTCATAGATAGTGTATCAAACGGGCTCTATGTATTGCCCGGGGTGATTGGTTATTATGCGTACGCTGGGCATCTTCCTGCCTGGAACGTGCTGCTAGCCGGGGTTCTCTGGGCAGCAGCCATGCATTTATTTTCAGCTATTCCCGACATCGAAAGCGACCGGCGCGCACACCTCACCACAAGCGCGGTATACCTCGGCGAAACACGTGCGCTCCTCATGTGTTCATTACTCTGGACCCTGAGTTTCGCGAGCGTGGCCGACACGTTATTTACCGTCGCTCCCTGGTCGATACCGCTCATCATCTACCCGCTTCTCCCGCTCTACATTCTAAGGAACAGAAAGAACGTTCTTGAAAAATACTGGTGGTTTCCGGTTATCAATGCGGTTAATGGGGCGCTGCTTTTTTTTGGCATACTATTTTCTCACTAAATTCTATGAAACCCGGCAAAGATTATATCGGCGTCTCAGTTGCATTTTTTTGTCACGATGGGCAAGGCAATTTTCTTTTCCACAAACGAAGTGCCGCCTGCCGCGACGAACAAGGCACGTGGGATTGTGGTGGTGGCAAACTCGAATTTGGTGAAACCATCGAAGCCGGCACTCTCCGCGAGTTACGCGAAGAATACGGCTGTAACGGCACGATCGAAGAAACACTACCCGTCAACAGTTTTATCCGCTCTCATAACGGAGAATCACGTCACTGGATTATCATCCCCCACATCATTCGCGTTAATCGCGATGAGGCAAAACTGAACGAACCAGAGAGCATGGACGACATTGGCTGGTTCACACTTTCCAACCTCCCCTCGCCGCTGCATTCGGGAGTGGAATCCGATATCGCACTCTACCACACAGCACTCAAAAAATATTCTTAATCTCACCCGCTATGCCCCCAATCTACACCCCTGGTGTCTGCAACATCGGAAAAAAAGAAATCAACAAACGGTACACCTTCGGTTTTGTCATGCTGGCGCTCACCTTTTTTTACGCACAGTATGTTCATGGTATACACGCGCCGATTATTCCTCGTCTTTTTACTATCGTCCCCGCCTCGCTCGCCGCTGTCGGATTTCTGCAAGCGTATTACCATTTTTGCGCCTACTTTGGTTTAAAAGGCCTGCTTAGCCTCGAAGGTGATCACCCCACCGACACCCCGCTGCAGACTGACATTCGCCGCAAAGATCGTAAAAAAGCGTGGGATATTATCGACATGGCGCTTGGCATGGGCGCGTTCGTAACTATTCTTGTGTGTTTGTGGTAAATAAAAAGGCCGAGCTTTATCAGCCAGGCCTACGACAGTACATCTCGAGCATTATGTCCGCGTTGATCGAAAAAAATGCTTCGTACCCGAGATAATGAGCACGGTCCCCATGACCACCCACGCACACGTCATCGACACATACTGCCCCAAGAGCCCTGCTACGAGTAGCCCTACCATCCCACCGATATGGTGCGAAAGCGCCTCAAACGAAATGAGAGTGGCTCGCTCCGCTGAGGGAATATGGTGGTTCAGGTAGGCATCTTTCAGCGGCAGATACATGCCTCGAGCAAGTTGACGGGGTACTGATCGGAATATTGGCAGTAAACTACGGGGCATTGGACCCGCGTCCGCCTCTGACGGATTACCATACTCCAACTACGAGCGCTTATAGGCGCATCAGACATGCTCATAGGAGTAGA
>JBPOHP010000084.1:0-2537 GCA_052035445.1 Candidatus Magasanikiibacteriota bacterium | reverse complement strand
TAAAGGACTTGGTGAACCGGTGGCTGCTCCTTCGGCTAATACCTCTGGTTATATGAGTGGTACTATCCTAGAAATGGTTGAGGCAGATTTGGGTGATGCGGTGAGTGGATATATTGACGGGGGGCAGTCAATAATCGGTATAGAGTCAACTATTATAGATGCACGGTCTTTAGACACAGTTCATATTCTTCGACCTGGCGTAATTGGTGAGATAGAGTTAACGCATGTTTTAAAGAAGGCGTGTGAGCAGGGTAGGCTTACACAGATACCTACCATTCAGGCTGTTGGTTCGCGGGCAGCACCCCCTGTGCCGGGCGCTCGTTATCGTCATTACGCACCACGTACGCGGCTGATTGAGTATTCCTCGTCTCAGCCGATTAAAATCACGGGTAAAAAAAATAGTTGTGCCTATCTAGCATCTGACGAGTGGCTTCGTGAGCATAGTATTGAACCATCTCTAAAACCGGTATTAAAACATGATGTGTGGTATATTTCATATGGCTCACGTCACGACGCGGCTCGAGTTGCTCAGCGTTTGTATTACGCCCTCTACATACTTGACCAACTGAAGGTGAGTGAAGGGTATTTCGTCACTGAATCATTTGGTGAATCGAGTATTGCGAGAGCTCTCGATGATCGTATCGCTAAAATTCTTGCCAAACATTAAAGTGTTATGTATGTTCTCAATTTTTTACCGTAGTCTATTTGTTATTGTCAGTATTTTTTTTGTGATTTTCGGACGTATGCAGAATGTGCAAGCAGCTGTTACGAATACGGTGAGTATCCCAACGAGTAGTCCCGTCATTGTTAGTGATTTTGTTATACAAGTAACCGATTTAGAGAAAGTTGGTTTTACTGATGTGGAAAGAATCCTGCCCATATCAGGCCGTTTTGAAGAACCGGTTCGGTATTTTCGAGTCGCTGAAAAAATTGATACAAAAGACATAGTGAATGATTGTTCTGACTGTGCTCATTTGGTGGCAGTGCATGTTACCTCGGTTTTTTCTACCAGTACCCCTATGTGGGTGGTGAGAGCAAACCCTCTTATTACGAAAGTTGGTGGAAGGTTGCAATTGAAATGGTTTGCTGCCGATCGCAGTATTACTATTACTGCTCCTGGAGGTGAAGAGCGTATAAAAAAATTGGGTAGCTGGTTGCGCGAGCGCGCCATTTTAGGAAAAAATAAATAATTGCACTCATATGAAAGCGTTAGCTAGTACCTCTTTTCCGACCATACTTGTTTTGTTTGGTGGTACGGGTGATCTGGTTATCAAAAAAATTATCCCAGCTCTTTTTGATTTATACCTTGAAAAAAAACTTCCAAAATTATTTCACATCGTAGGTTATTCTCGACGTAATTTCACTCATGATCAGTATCGAGAATTCGTGGGTGATATTGTAAAAAACTATAAGAAACATTCTTTGCTTCATGAAGATGTTGAGCGTTTTGTTCGCTTATTTTCATTTGTTTCTGGTAATTTTGATGTGAGCACTGATTATATATCGCTCGCGCGTTACTTAGGAAATATTGATGGTGATTGGAAAACATGTGCGAATAAATTGTTCTATTTGTCAGTTGCGCCAGAGTTCTATGCTACGATTTGTACGGAATTGCATAATTCGCACCTAACGGATCCGTGTGGACCAAACGAGGGGTGGACCAGAGTAATTGTAGAAAAACCGTTTGGCAAAGATTTAAAAACCGCGGAACAACTTGATGTATTACTCGGTACACTTTTTAAGGAAGAGCAGATATATCGTATCGACCACTATTTAGCGAAAGAAATGATTCAAAATATTTTAACATTCAGGTTTTCTAATGATTTATTCGAACATCAGTGGAATAAAAATTTTATAGAAAAAATCGAAATTCAGCTTTGGGAGACTTTGGGTGTTGAAGAGCGAGGCGCTTTTTATGATGGTGTTGGTGCGCTGCGTGATGTTGGCCAAAATCATCTTCTTCAAATGTTGGCTTTTGTGACCATGGAAGAGCCTCAGACATTAACGTCTGATGCTATTCGATTCCGTCGTGCAGAGCTTTTAAAAAAAATAGAAACTTTAAACAGTTCGGACATAGAACGGAATACAGTGAGGGCGCAATATGCTGGCTATCAACATATAAAAAATGTTAAATCTGGATCTACGACAGAAACGTATTTTAAAATTGCCTTAGGCATACGCGACAACAGGTGGGAAGGAGTTCCTATCATACTGGAAAGTGGTAAGCGAATGGGGGAGCGTCGTAAGCAGATTACTGTTTATTTTAAGCATCCCGCCCCCTGTTTTTGCCCTTCAGGTACAGAGCATCAGCGCAATAAGGTTGTCTTTACCATGGAGCCGCACGAAAAAATTTCGATTGAATTTTGGTCAAAAAAACCAGGTCTTACGTATGATATTGAAAAAAAATCATTAGACTTCTCTCTGCGACCGGACCATGCGCATAAGCAGTATGTTGAAGAGTATCAAAAATTACTTATCGACTGCATCCTCGGCGATCAAACACTTTTTATTAGTACCGAAGAGATGAGAGCTATGTG
>JBPOHP010000081.1:0-8596 GCA_052035445.1 Candidatus Magasanikiibacteriota bacterium | reverse complement strand
GCGAATACATTTTTCGCACAACACTACATCCGCTCGCCATCCCTGGCGTGAACGTCTGGCCTTCCAGAAATCAAAATCGTCCACGTAAAAATGAACGTCAGCTCTGTCTCCAATTTTCCTGCCTTTTTTAAACATAAGGCACGAAGTGGAGTCGCAATGTATCCAAGAAATTATGGCGTGGCCTACCTCGTGCAAAAAAGTCAGAGCTTCCCAGTACCTATCCATCTCAACAGCATTTATGTCAACAATGCGTGCCGCCTCCAAACCAAGACAGTCCTCGGGGACGGCGCCCTGACACGGCTGATGTATGGGCCTGTTTTTTACATACACAGCTTCTTCTTTGAAAACTATCGCCACCTCTTGTCCCAAGATAGGCGGTAAGTAGACACCCCCTCTTCCGCGACCAGGTCCATCTACGAACAACACTTTGAGTCCGGCTGGATAGTCGGGAATCTGTTTGGCCAAAGCGATGAGCTGAAAAATAGAGTACCCGCCTGGTGGACTGATCGAATGAATCTCAACCATCTCCGCATACGTACGCGGAACATAGCATGGAGTCTCCGGCAGCATCACCCGCATATTATTGCAGATAAAATCTGCCGGTGTCTCGATACCGGCGATCAAGTCGATGTTCGGTCTGGCTCTGGTTGTATAGCCAATCTTCAGCCGAAACGGCTCGTTGGTCTCGGCCATGGTTGACAGGAAAGTCGGCGCACAGGCCGCCAAAAAAAGAATACTTAAAGCAACAGCTACTTTTTGTCTCATGGTTGCCTCCAATTATGGTACTGAGGCTGTAAGCTACACCATTAACGAGCCTGAGTCAATGTTTAGTTGTGTTAGACAAAAATCAAAGAAGTTTTTTATAAATCCTCCACACTCCGCAAAAAACTCCCCGGTTTAATTTTGAGTGGTTTTGTCGAAGGAGAAAATTCTTCGTCTTCACTCACATACCGAATCTCGCCATCATCCAAAAACGACGTACTCGATTTATTGAGGAGCGAGAAATCTTCACAAAGATCACGATCAATATCATCCAAAAAACAACTCGGGGTGGCAAGCATGTCTCCATAACCGCCGCGGGCCATGGGGTACGACAAATATAATCGCTCTCGCGCTCGCGTGATCGCCACATAAAATAACCGTCGCTCTTCCTCGAGCCCACCTTCTTTAAACGCGCGCTCATTGGGGAAATCACCATTACTCAGATGAATCACAAACACGGTCGACCACTCAAGCCCTTTGGCTTGATGAATAGTAGAGAGGATGATGTGCGACTTCAGCTCACGGACTTCAGACTTCGGTCCTTGATTTAAAATGAACGACTCTTGCAACGTAGCCTCGGCCAAAAAATCTTCGGTCTTTTCGTACCGCTCGGCAAACACGGCCAGCTGCTCAATATCTTGCACGCGATCAGAAAAATCAACATACTCGGCTTCCAGATAGTCTTTGTAGGCTGAGCGGGCTACCGCTTCAACCACCTGATGCGGATCGGTAGCGGTGATTATTTCTTGCCAAATGCGGCCAAATTGCTCAAAACCTTGCAGTGCTTTCCCCGATACTACCTTGCGCCCAGCTTCCAAAACTTCGGAGACGGTCGTGATGTTTTTCATAGCTTCAGCAATCTTTTGGGCTGCTGCTTGCCCCACTCCTTCTTCGTGCATGAGCACTCGGAGCCAGGCAGCTGTATCGGCTAAATTAGTAAGTAGACGCACATAACACAACACATCTTTGATATGTGCTCGCTCAAAAAATCGCACGCCACCACGATAATCATACGCAATACCGCGTCGCACCAATTCCATTTCAAGCATCTGCGCATGATGCGACGCTCGAAAGAGCACCGCGATTTCCGGTGGCTCTACTCCCTTGTCCAATGCTTTTTCGATTTCATTGGCCACAAATTGCGCCTCACCCCGCGCATCGAGGAGCGGATGAATCGAAGGTTTGGGGCCAGTCTTGTCCAGACTTTTGAGTTCTTTTTTATACTGATGGACGTTGTGCGCAATAACCTGATTAGCTACTTCCAAAATCTCTTTCGTCGATCGGTAATTGGTCACGAGTTTAAAAATACGCGCGCCGCTATACACGCGCTCGAATCGCAAAATATTTTCAATATCCGCCGCTCGAAATGAATAAATACTCTGCGCATCATCGCCAACCACGAGTACGTTACGATGCACCGAAGAAAGTTTGGCAATGAGTGAAGCTTGCAACTTGTTGGTGTCTTGATACTCATCTACCAAAATATATTCAAACTGCGTAGCGAGCCGTTCACGCACGTCATCACGCTGCAATAATTCTAAAAACTTCACTAAGAGATCGTCAAAATCCAGCGACTGCGCTTCTCGCTTACGCACTTCGTAGCGCTCAGCTATCGTTTGAATATTTTTGAGAAACATTGAGTAATGCGGATGCTTAATCTGCAGCGCATCTTCAATCAAAATCTCAGCATTCCGAGCATACGAAATAATAGAACCAATCACTTTGGGCGAAGGAAATCGCTCTTCAGAATCTGGTTTAGCTTCTTTAATACAGAGCTTGAGGAGCGACTCACTATCATCACTATCAAGTATCGTTATGTGTTTATACCCCAGCAACCCACCATACATACTGAGGACGCGGTAGGCGATATGATGAAATGTGCCGGACCACGGAATAATTTTGGTGTTCGGCTGAAGTGCCACCGAACCATCGCGGTGCACGAGGGCAGCAATCCGCTGTTTCATTTCGTCGGCGGCTTTGTTGGTAAACGTAACGAGTAAAATGCGATCGCTCCTCACCCCCTGCTCAAGAAGTTTGGCCACGCGGTACGTAATAACGCGCGTCTTGCCGCTACCAGCACCAGCGAGCACTAAGCACGGTCCGTTGCCGTTTAGCACAACATCGAGCTGTTCGGGATTGAGTTCTTGAGAAAAATTGATAGGCATACCCACATCTACGTTTCTAGTACCACCCATTTTCCATCTTTAACCTCACGCGCCTGTCCGAACGAAACATGGACATCTTTATTTTCTCGCATCATAGTGTCTAATCGTGTTTTTATGCGTTTAAATTCTTGTTTTGGAATAATAGACTTTGTTGGATAAATTCGAATGCGGCGACGGCTTGCAAAAGCTTCCTCGCCTTCTCCCATACGCACCTCCATAGTACACACAACCGAATCTTCTGGCAGATCACGTTCATCATCTACTCCATCAGTAATGTCTCGTAGGTAGATACCCGTTTTTTGTATCCAAGAATCAAGTCTGAATTTATTGTCCAAACGATGAAAAGCGTGCTGATTACCTTCAAGCTGATTAATACGTTCCAGGAGCTTGGTAAAATATGGCGGCTGGTCATTACCATCTCCAACCTGGGCATCTTCAAAAAATGCACGCAAAACTATATTTTCCTCAAGTCCAAGTGCAAATAATCTATCAAGCTCTTTTCGCTCATCAGTATACGAGCTCGATCCTTTATAGTTTGAAAAAGAGTCTGGTTTGTTGTTAGAAAAACGACTAAGACGCAATGTTAGCCATTCGGTAATAGCTTCGTTAAGCCAAACAAAACGAACTCCTTCCAAAGTTTTACGTGATACCCCTGATTTATTTGATACCACAAGCTCAACTGAATTTTTCCAATCTCCTGATTCTTGACTCTCAACAGTTAGCGAAGACAAGATATGCTTAAGGGCATTACCAGAAGCATCATGCAACAACTCATGCATCATATTTTTTTGAAGAGTTTTAGGTTCGATATCAATGAGTTGTTCGCTATACACACCAATAACGCCAGTAGTTTCATGATGGGCCACTGTTGTTGAAAATGGATCGTTAAGCCGATCCATAACCATAGTATGAGCATGATTAAAACGCTTCTTTATTTTTTCAATAACTACGGCGAGCCATCCCTCTTTATTTGCTTTTTCTAACGCAACAATAACATTGGCTTTTACTTTTTCCAAAAAAATTTCCGCCGCTCGTTCCCGTTCTTGAATATGTTTATGATGACGTTTAAGAGCGTCTATTAAAAATTCAAACGGGATACTCCAATCTTTTAGAGCAGTTCGTATACCATCCGCTGTAAGCTGATTTGGTGTCAATCCTAAATAATCTGATAAATTTTTTGACGTGGGGTCACCGCTAAACATGTCAACCAACTCTTGGTTTATAAAATCAATTCTTTTTTCATCAGCTATTTGAAGCGCCACATCATATATAGCTACCAAATTTGAAAAAATAGCGCGGATTTTATTTTTGTGTTCTTCAACTTCCGAAGTCCAAAATTCTACCACATCTTTTCCTGCTTTCTGGTTTCTCCTCAGAGAATCAACTCTATAGGTATAAAACTCCAAATCTAATTCTCCCCAGTACGGATGTTTGGGGGTATTTTTTAAAACATTTTCGCGAAGTTCCTTATACTGAGGATGATCTTCGGAAATAGGTTTTTCTTCGGTACGGGTTATTTCCAACCTCTGGTAATATGATGACTCGTGTTCCATATTAAATCAAAACAAATAGATATGGTCTCCGCAAAAAATATTATAACCAACACATGAATATATCAGTCCTATCGTAGCATGCGCCGTACAAAAAATACAATTCTGTTCAAAGAAAAAAGCCCCACCGCACGACACATGCAGCAGAGCTTTCAAAAGAACGACGAACGCTCGGATCGAGGCCTAGCGCCGCAGTTGTGGCGGGCGGCACCAGATCTCAATCTGGCCAGAGAAGTACCAGTGATGGAGTGGGCCCTCATCCCGTTCCTGGGCGTAGCGCAGCACCACGTAGAGCACACCCAGATGGGTCGTCCAACATACGCTGGATCGTGCTAAATTCGGATGTGTTCCGCTTCGGAATGGCCAGCACCCCGCAGAGCTCAGCCCCACACGTAAAAGTCGTATAAACTCTATTCAAAAAAACTGACATTGGCACCCCCCTATCTTTCGTAGACGCGCCCTCGCCCCAGCATTAGCGCGAAGACAACATCCTAATCTAGCTGTTTTTTGGCCAAACGTCAACCAGTCTGTGTACAAAAACAACCGGCTCTCTCCGCCGGTCGTTTTTGTTTTTTGTATATTGTTTTATTGCCGGGCGATCGTTCTGTTCACGATTTGCTTTGCTAATGGAGTTTTTAGTGAATCCGGATAATATATTTCAACCTTTGTCCGTCGAACACCAAAACGTTTAACTTCTGCCTTAGGCGCTTCCATCCAAATATCAATGCGGCCAAAACCGTAACGAGCGTTCATACGGTCCTCTACCGTAAATATTTTATCTCCGTATAATTCCGGGATTTTTACTTTCGTACCAAACGGCAACCAATTGGCGGCTATCATACCGTCATGCACTCGTTTACCCGAAGCAGCGGTAAAAGGGTCTTCATCTGTTTGATCCGGAGTGCTCGAATATGCGGTCAATACTGCCGCAACTTTTCGATCAGGAACTACCACACTAGGGTAAAACAAGCGATCTTCTGGCCGAGCAGATAAGACAGCGGCTGGTAATTCACCACCAGAGATCGTTGTTGTAGTGGTTGTGAAAGTTTCGGCCAGCACACCATAAGGCACCACCAGGCGCACTATGAGCGCCACAAGCAGACTAGCCTGTGCACTAAGCATCCCCAAACGCTGTATTTTTTTTTGAAAATAGGTCATCATAGAGTACGAGCCGACAATGCTGTAACAACCAACGGTGTCGGTACATAAAAAGATACCGTATAGGTATCCCTTCGTGCTTAAGATTAACATAGAACTATACCAAAAAACGACCTATTTGTCAAGGGTTGACCATAGTATTTTATATTTTTTTTAACTAAATTTAGCCAAATTATAACCAAATAGTACTCACCGTTTTGTATGCCGCGATCACATTTTTCGTCTTCTCGCACCACGACAAAGACATCACATACCAGGATTATTGTCTGGTTCAAATTATTTTTCACCAAAGAGTACCTACGCTATGCAGTGCTCGTTCTAGGAGGGTTCTGCGCTATATCCGCTTTGTGCGCACTGGTCTTAGTAATCATTGCGAGTCGCAACCTCCCCCCTCTCGAACAGCTTACCAAACGAACAATTGCTCAAAGTACTAAAATCTACGATCGTACCGGCACCCACCTCCTTTATGAAACATACGGCGACCAGAAAAGAACCGTAATCCCTCTTGATAAAATCAGCCCCTACGCTAGTAAGGCAACAATCGCCATTGAAGACAAATATTTTTACACTCATCCCGGTATTCGAGTCCAAAGCATAGTTCGAGCAGAATTTTATAATATTGTAAGTAAAATCACTGGCCGTCGTACTGGCACAGGTGGTGCCTCTACCCTGACCCAACAACTTTTAAAAAATGCTTTAGTCGGCAATGAACGGAGTATCATTCGCAAGATAAAAGAAGCTATTTTAGCTTTAGAACTAGAAAAAAATTACTCGAAAGACCAAATTCTTACCATGTATCTCAATGAGATATCATACGGCTCAACGAACTATGGTATCGAGGCTGCTGCTCATAGCTATTTCAATAAGCCGGCCGCAAACTTAACGCTTGCTGAATCAGCAACGCTAGCTGCCATGATTAATCAACCGAGCTACTATCTCAAAAACATGGCTGCGCTGACCACGCGTCGTAATGTAGTTCTCAAGTTAATGGCTGATCAGGGCTATATTACTACCGAACAAAAAGAAGAAGCTCAAAAAATAACATTGGTTTTTGATCGAGCCGAAGGCATCGTTAACGCTCCTCATTTTGTGGTACGTGTTACCGAAGAGCTTAATGACCAGTTTGGAGAGCGTGTCGTTGATACCAGTGGTTTCAAAGTCATCACCACCCTTGATTTTGAAAAACAACTTGCCGCCCAACGCATCGTTAAAGAATTGGGAGAAAAATTTGTAAAAGAAGCAGACGCCAGCAACGACGCCCTCGTCGCTCTCGATCCAAAAAATGGGCAAATTTTAGCACTAGTTGGTTCCCGTGATTTTTATAACAAAGAGATAAACGGTCAATTTGATGTTATTTCAAACGGTCGACGGCAGCCCGGATCTTCTTTCAAACCATTTGTATATCTTGCCGCTTTTGAACGAGGTTTTACACCCAATACCGTCTTATACGATGTAAAAACAAATTTCAGTCTCAACGGAGGCAAACCCTTTTCGCCAAGCAACTCCAATAGAAAAGAGTATGGCCTCATCACCATGCGCTCAGCACTTCAAGGTTCGCTTAACATTTCAGCGGTCAAAACCATGTATCTTGTTGGGTACAACGAGATGATAGATTTCGCGAAACGCTTTGGTTACACAACTTTTACCGGTGATTATGGCCTCAGCCTCGTTCTTGGCGGAGGTGAAGTTAATCCGCTTGAGCATGCCACAGCATACGCTATTTTAGCCAATAACGGTCTATATAACAAACCGGTAAGTATTTTAAAAATTGAAAATGGCCAAGGCGAAACATTGTATGAATGGCACCAGCCCGCCCCCCAGCAAGTCATTACAAAAGAGTTAACCGATACTATCACACACGTCCTTGCTGATAATTCTGCCAGAGCCTACATCTTCGGAACAAAAAACAATCTCGTTCTCCCCGACCGACCTGCTGCCGCAAAAACCGGTACAACTCAGAACTACCAAGACGCTTGGACACTAGGCTATACCCCATCACTCGTTACCGGGGTTTGGGTAGGTAACACCTCGAACACTCCAATGAAATCAGGCCAAGGTGGAGAAAAATTGGCCGGTCTTATCTGGAACCAGTTTATGCGCCAAGCCACTTCAGGGACTCCTATTGAAAAATTTTCTCCGCTTCCCACATCTTCATTTTCTTCAAAACCAGTACTTGCCGGTAGCGATGGCGGAATCAAAATTAACATCAATAGTTTAAACGGCAAGATTGCTGTCTCTACCACCCCAGCATCGCTCGTTGCAGAACAGACATATCTACCTCCTCATGATATCCTTTATTATGTAAACAGACTCGATCCACGTGGCCCCGCCCCTGCCAATCCAAACGATGATGCTCAGTTCCAAAATTGGGAAACTACTCTTCAGGATTGGGTGACACGTCAAAATGCCACAACCACACGAATTGTTCTTTCCGACCCACCCTCTGACTATGACGCCCAAGACCCTGCACTCGCCCCCACCCTCGAGGTTCTATCCCCCCTACCAAACACCACTTTCACCTCACGTCTTATCGAAATATCAGTCAAAGCGAGCGCGCCACGCGGCATAAACCGCATAGAGTACCGAATAGACAATGAAGTTATTGGCACAACTTGGGGAGAAGTCATGAATTTTTCTCATTACGCAAAAACAATTCCACCTGGATCTCATGTCCTAACTGTGATTGCTCTTGATGACCAGGCCAATCAGACCCACCAAGATATACCCTTCACGCTCACAGCTCCTTTTGACGCTCCATCAGTAAGTTGGTTTGGTGGCAACGTAATCCGTCTAAGTCAATCAGATTTTCCACGGGCAATATACTTAACTCCGTTTAGGTTTCAAGATATCAAAATTGTAGAAATATATCTTACGACACCAACTGGCGCTAAAAAACTTATTTATACCTTCACGCCACAAGACGAACTTTTTAACGGTAATCTTATTTTTACCTGGAATCAT
>JBPOHP010000151.1:0-2223 GCA_052035445.1 Candidatus Magasanikiibacteriota bacterium | reverse complement strand
ATCCAATCTTTTATTTAAATTTCTATTGCCTTATTAGCACTCGCGACAAAAATCGTGCCGCTCGCATTTGATTATACGTTTAAAAAATAAAACGACTCGTAATCAGAAGGAACCACCACCACCGAAGCAATATTGTAGTACTGTGCTAATTTTCGTTGGTTATAACAGGGGCCAACAAATAAAACTCGGGCAGATATGTTGAGATCAATAGCCATTTTTTTATAACGTTCCATATTGTAGCCACCGCCAACCACAATCACTCCCGCTCGCGATGGCAAGTGTTCCAACGAACGAAGCACAATATCAAGCCGTTTAAGGGGCATCAAATTGCCCACAAACAAAATAACGTCTTTGTCGCGCCACCGGTCAAGCCCTAACGACTCGTAATCAAAGGTATGGGTAGGATAAAACACTTCGGTATCAACAGCATTGGGTAAAATCGCAATTTTTTTATGATGAAGTGCATTTTTTTGCTCAGTTTCTTGTAAAAATTCTTCACCAACAATAATTACTTTTTGAGCGTTACGTAAAATCGATTTTGCAAAAATACTGTCATACAAACGCTTAAAAGGTTTTTTCCACAGCTCTTCTGGCTGCGCATCCATATGATACGTAACCACATACTTTATGCCACGCAGTACCGATGATAGCCATACCCACTCAGCTCCACCATAAAAAGGATAGTGCAGATGAACAATATCATACCCATGCAAACGCCAAAAAAGTTGTGGTATAAGACCAGCGTCGCCACCCTGAATCAGGGGACGCAAAAAAACGGTCTTTACTTTAGAGAGAGGTGTTGTGGAACGACTTTCCGGCCCTTGTCGAAGCGAAAACACCGTAACATCATGCCCACGCAACGCCAAACCATGCGCCTCGCTAAAGCACACTTCTCCAATACCACCAATATGTGGTGGAAAATTAACGGCGACATGTGCAATTTTCATATAGCACGCTTAGTTGTCACAGTCTTGACCTGTTCTTTAAGCAACGTATTATCTCGCACGATAATTGTAATCTCGCGACGCATTTTTTCGAGCGCTACCAAACAACGAAATACCAAAAAAAATAACATTATGAGAGCCGCATATACCACAATATCAACCCCTCGTCCAATACCAAAAAACCGAGCAACATGCGATGCTGCATTAGGCACCACCGCAAACAAACCAAGTGTCACCCAACATGCGAACCAGAATGCAACCGAACTACCGGTCAGTTCTTTTCGTAAAAAACGGTATGCAACACTTGCACAGCCGATACCAGCAACGATGAATAATAAACCTTGAAATAACATACAAATATCTACCTAACAAACCGACCCAAAAACCAATCATGTAAAATCTTTAGACCACCTTGAACACCTTGACCGTACTCATGGTAACGAACTTCTACGGGATATTCAATAAAACGTAATTTTTTTTGTTTAATTTGAGCTAAAATATCGGAATTATGAGCCATACCATCATGCACAATTGCAATTGCGTGCAGAGCACGTTTACCAAGTACACGAAAGCCGTTATGAGCATCACTCAATGAAACTCCCGTCAAAAAATGGTTGATTACTTTTCCGATCGGCAACAAGACACGTCGTTTAAACCAGGGCAACGTAGAAGAGCGGTCATCAAGAAATCTAGAACCCAGCACTACATCATAATTTTCAACATTCAGGCGCTCTATTGCTGGTGCAATATCGTGTGGGTTAAACTGACCATCGCCATCAAAATGAACCACGAGTTCGGCCCCTATATGGCGTGCGTAACTATTACCCGTCTCGAGTGCTGCACCCTGACCACGGTTAATACTGTGCACCAAAACCTGTGCACCAGCTTCGAGAGCATGTTGACAAGTCTGATCTGAGGATCCATCATCAACCACCACAATCTGTTTAAAGCCACACAACCGAAGAGAGCGTACCACATCGGCAATACGCTCTTCTTCATTAAATGCTGGTATGATGATGATTGGTTGCATGGTCATGGAGCGCTATTTAAAAGGCATAGCCTCTTTGTTGGCAATAACATAATCAACGGTTTTACGCAAGCCATCACGTAATGGAATAAGCGGAAACCAGCCTAATTTTTCTTTGGCATAGGTCAAATCTGGAGCACCTTTACGAATAGCTGAGTAGGTAATAGGCGGACCCAAAACTACCTTAGAGGAAGATTCTGTCATACTTACGATTCGTTTCGCGACATCCATCATGTCAGCTATTTGATCGTT
>JBPOHP010000023.1:0-15040 GCA_052035445.1 Candidatus Magasanikiibacteriota bacterium | reverse complement strand
TAAGGATATCGCTCATAAAATCGAACAAGAACTTCAGTATCCCGGTGAAATTCGCGTGACGGTTTTACGCGAAACACGCATTGTTGAGTACGCACGCTAACATTTTGTACACCAAAAAACCAACCCTCTTCATCAAGGTTGGTTTTTTTAAAACGAATAACTTTCACGCGCTGTCCATTCTGTTTGAATATAAATTTGCAGCACCAACTTCTGTCTAACTCCTGATGACTCAAAGGAATGCGCACCCAAAATATTGAACATTTTTTTATCAATGCAGACCGCTCACGAACAAAATTCTATCCACATTGACAACACCAGATGAATTTGTTGTGTATCTGTGGATAAATATTCGCTTAAACTAGCGAAGAAATAAGTGCCGTGCTATACTCGCTGTGTGGTCAAGTAACTACATCTTAAGACGTACCGAATATGAGTTTAACAATCTTCCACAGAAAGGGGGTGACGATATGAACAAAGCTGAATTAGCACAAACGCTGAGCGAAAAAATGAACATTTCCAAACGCGAAGGAGAAGACATGCTCAACACTCTTCTTGATATCATCACCACGACGCTCAAGAAAGGCGACGAAGTAGTCCTCACTGGTTTTGGAGCCTTCAGTGTCAAAATGCGTGCAGCTCGCACGGGCGTTAACCCTCAGAAACCAACAGAAAAAATCACTATTCCGGCGGTTAAAGTACCGAAATTCAAGGCAGGTAAAGCCCTGAAAGACGAACTCAAAAAATAAATACTATACAACAAAAATCCTCGCATATCGTGAGGATTTTTGTTGTATATTAGCCAAAAAAATATAAAAAATAGTATAGTGATTATTGACACTCAAATTCTATCATGGTAGTCTGCCAGTATTCTGATACTAGGTATTACTTTTTATGTACGATACACTTATAAGTGTGATTCAGATAGTTCTCAGCACTATTCTCACCATTATCATCCTCCTTCAACAAAAAGGGGGTGGTACATCTGGTATTTTTGGCGGTTCTTCCAATGTCTATAGCACCAAACGAGGTGTTGATAAAATATTGCACTACGCTACGATCGCTATCTCAGCCATGTTCTTCGGTTCGGCTTTTACGCTTCTCGTTATCAGTTAGTCTCTTCAGTATATCCAGAGTAAAGCTCTGCACACCCGTTATTCATGTAGTGCTACTATACCTTTCTACAGGACATTTGTTGTGTTTTTTGACTCATGAACACTCCTAACCCTTTTTTACGTTTTCGCCGGCAAAAAACAGTACAATCTAATGTTCCACAACCTGTTTTTCGAGCCTCTGTACCCAAAAATTTAGACCGAAAATTACTTCAACAAGCCCGTGTAAGCTACCTTCCTTCTTTCAAGCAGCTTCGGTATGTTGGCAGATTTTTGAGTATAAAAGAAAAACGCTTGGTCCGTATACTTATTTTTTTATCAACAGTCACACTGCTTGCATCGAGCGCGTTTTTTGCATATCAGCACATTGAAAAAACTCCCGCCGAAGGCGGAGAGTATAGCGAAGGCTTTGTGGGGCAGCCCGCTTTTCTTAACCCACTCTTTTCTTCTACCAGTGAAATTGACAGTGATGCTGTAGCCTTGCTTTATTCTGGACTATTTCGTTATAACGAACGACGAGAGCTAGTGCCTGATTTAGCTGCTACCCACAAAATCAGCGATGATTTTCGAATCTACGACATTACCCTCAAACCAAACTTACTCTGGTCCGACGGAAAACCAATAACTGCCCATGACGTGGTATTTACTTTTGAATCAATCCAAAACCCTGAAGTAGGTAGTCCTTTAGCCCCTGCTTTTCAGGGTGTAAAAATTGAAAAAATTAACGAATTGACCGTTCGTTTTACTCTCAAACAAGCTTTTGCCCCTTTTATCCATACACTCACTACAGGAATTATCCCAGAACATGTGTGGGGTGCGATCGATAATCCCGCACACCTCAAACTAGCTAAAACAAATCTTGAACCAATTGGTAGCGGCCCTTGGCAATACAGTCGTCTTGTTAAGCGTGACGGTGGTGGTATCGAAACTCTTTCTCTCACTCCAAACCCGTATTATCACGGAAATCGCCCCTACATAAAAAAATTCACGTTCCATTTTTACGCAGACCAGTCCAATCTTTTGGACGCATTAAAAACTCGTAAAATTTTGGCGGTTAGCTTTCCACCACGCTTTACTTCGTCGACACTAAAAAGCAAAATTACCACCTCATACCCTATAGAACTACCACAGTATACAGCACTTTTTTTCAACCTTGACCTGAATCCATTTCTTAAAGACAAAAAAATCCGCACCGCCCTCTCGGCTGCAATCAATAAACAAACAATTATTGAAGACGGGCTTTTTTCTGCCGGATTACTTATTGAAAGCCCAATCTTACCTGGGATGATCGGCTATTTAGCTACGACGTCGCCTAGCACCACTACATTAGACATGGCCAACAACCTCCTTGATACTGCTTGGTTGCGAATTCAACCTGAGGAATACTTCAAAATTCGTAGTAACGAACTAAAAAAAGAACGGGTCAACCCTGATACAAAAAATCAACCCACCTCAAACACCCTAGAAATTGACGAAACAATTTATAATGATGTGCAAAAAGAAATGTCGCCTACCCAAACGTTTTACCGTCGTGACAAAAAAAATCAACTTCTACGTTTAACTATTTCTACGGTTGATACACCTGAGTATGTACGGGTCGCAAATATTATTGCAGAAAATTGGCAGTCGCTCGGTGTTCAGACTACGGTCAAACCTATCAGTCGACAATTTTTTCTTCGCAACGTGATAAAAAACAGAGACTACGACGCTATTTTGTATGGAGAAATAGTGGGAGGAGACCCTGACCCATTCCCCTTCTGGCACTCTTCACAAAGTAATTATCCAGGTCTTAACCTATCTTTGTACAGCAACCGCACTGTTGATCGTTTGCTAGAGGAAGGACGTACGACAACCGATATAATGACGCGACAAAAAATATATACCGCATTTCAAGAGAACCTTCTTGCTGACTACCCGGCAGTTTTCCTCTACACACCCCTCTACAACATGCTTATCAGTTCAGATGTAAAAAATGTTACCATTCCACCCTTAGTAGTACCTTCTCACCGATATACGTTATTCGAAAAATGGTATATAAAAACTCATTGGAAATGGAAATAGGTACTAAGTACGAAGAACTGAGCCCCGAGTAGCCCATGCGCATAGGTCATAAACTACGGACTTTGTACGCTGGACTCAGGACTCATACGGGGATATGGCGGAATTGGTATACGCGTACGTCTCAGAAGCGTATGGAGTAATCCTTGAGGGTTCGAGTCCCTCTATCCCCACGATTTTAATTCTATTTACGCAAAACGCAAATCCATTGCTTTCGTTCACTACGATCGATGTGCATTTTCAGAAGGAAGGGGCATCTTCTCCAAGCCTGTTTTCTTCGTTAATCATGTTTTGCACTATATTTTTTAGTTAGATATGACAGAACATAAACCACACAGTACCACGAACCACACTCACACCCATCATTCAGCAAATCCTGGACATGCCAGCCAAACCACTCCAACCACCCACCCTACAACAACTCACACGTCCACTCACCACACATCTACTGGACACAAAGCTTCCCCTGTTTCTACCTCCCAAACTCGACCACGCGAACTGCGCGCTCGAGGCCGTTTTTCACCACCCACCCACCGACGCTCAACCACACATTCGACTGCGACACATCACCGCACCAACACGCCTCACCATGCTTCACATCACCGGACAACACAACGAATTACGCCTCCGACCACTACTCCTACACCAATTGTTCTTTCCGAGGGAACAAAACTTCGGATCGCTGTTATCGGCGGTCTCGAAGAAATTGGCCGCAACTGCACGATGATTGAATACGGAGACGACATCATCGTCATCGATTTGGGATTGCAATTTCCTGAAGAAGACATGCCGGGCATCGATTACATCATCCCGAACATGACCTACCTGAAAGATAAGAAAAAAAATATCCGCGGCGTGATCATTACTCACGGTCACTACGACCATATCGGAGGTATTCCTCATGTCATGGCTGATCTTGGCTATCCGCCAATTTATGGCTTGCCGCTCACGAACGCGATTATCAAAAAACGCCAAGACGATTACCCTGACATGCGGCCGCTCACGATAAAAAATGCGGGCGTGAATGACAAAATTCAGATGGGAAAATTGTTGGTTGAATTTATTCATATCAATCACAATATTCCCGATTCTGTCGGCGTGGTGATTCGTACTCCAGAAGGTACTGTTGTGCACACGGGAGACTGGAAATTCGATTACCAGCCAACCGGCGAAGCCCCGGCCGATTTGCAACGCATTGCCAAAATCGGAAGTGAGGGTGTACTTGCCTTATTATCTGACAGCACGAATGCCTCACAACCAGGCCACCAAGTTTCTGAAACAGAAATCGCTACCAACCTCGAAGACTTGCTCCGTAAAGCCAAAGGTCGCGTGATCGTTGGTACGTTTTCGTCACTCTTATCGCGTATCCGCCACATCATCGAAATTGCCGAAAAAATGGGCAAGGTGGTGGCAATTGGTGGTTACAGCATGAAAACTAACGTTGAGATCGCCAAAGAATTGGGGTACATGAAATTTAACCCCAAAACCATCATCGACATGCGCGACGTGGAAAAATACCCTCCAACAAGCGTCGTCATCGTCTGTACGGGCGCTCAGGGAGAAAAGAACGCCTCACTCATGCGCATCGCTAACGGTGAACATCGTGATGTACAGCTCACCCAGGGTGATACTGTTGTCTTTTCATCGTCGGTCGTACCAGGCAACGAGCGCACCGTACAACGTCTCAAAGATACACTCTTCCGCAAGGGTGCCGAAGTTATCCACTACCAAATGATGGATGTGCACGCCGGTGGTCATGCGAAAGCCGAAGATGTAAAACTCATGGTTCGCCTGCTCTCTCCCAAATATTTTGTCCCGATTCACGGTAACCATTTTCTCCTTCACTACAATGCTCGGGTGGCGATTTCGGTTGGCGTACCTAAAGAGAATACGTTTATCGCTGATAACGGACAAATCATGGAGTTCAAGGGCGGGCTTGGCGTACTCACCAAAACCAAAATCCCTTCCGACTATGTATTCGTTGATGGGCTTGGCGTGAGTGATGAAACGAGTGTTGTGGTGCGCGATCGCCAAGTACTTGCTGAAGACGGCATGGTGGTCATTATCGCGACCGTTGATACCAAAACCGGTGCTCTCGTCCAGAACCCTGACATTATTTCGCGCGGCTTCGTCTTTTTGAAGAGCCACACTGAAATGATCGAAGAAATGCGTAACCGTGTCAAAAAACTAATCACCGAATCAAACCCCACCACCTGGGCTGACACAAATAACATCAAAAATAAAATCCGTGACTACGTTGGCCAATATCTGTTTACCAAAACCGAAAAACGCCCAATGATTTTGCCGGTGGTGATTGAAGTCTAAAACCCACGATAACCAATACAAGAGCCGCACTACTGGTATGTGCGGCTCTTTGTAAAAAAGAACACCCCCAGACATCGAGGATGTTGGGGGCAGAACGAGACTACGATTTTGCCGGCTTAGTGGGCGGCGCGGCTGCACCAGCAGCGGCGACAGTCGTCGTCGTGTTGGTGGTTGTGGCGACCACCGAAGTCGGTGCGGCGACAGTGGCAGGCTGCTGTGTCGAAGTGGTTAGACTCATATCTTCGAGCGCCTTCTCAAACAAGCTTCCGTGAGCAACGAGAATCGCGTCGAAGAAGCTTTTAAAAAGCTCAACATCGACAATAACGCCCGCGTCCCAGCGCTTCAAGAGCAGCCGCAATTTCGAAGCAGCACTCTCGTACGATTTCCACCAACCGCGCAAGTTGAGCGAGGCGAAAATCATACCCATCCCGCTCGCACTCGAGACGAGGATTTGGGACAGTTTGCCGTGCGTCGGCGCGATCAAGCCACCGGCGTGGAGCATGACCAGGGTTACGCTCCAAAAACCAACCGTGCTAATGCCAAAGAAAAGGGCGCGGCGGTATGTTCGGCGGTACTCGATTCGTGCTTCACGAACCACGACCGGGGCTTCTAAGTCATTGCTTTCTTTCTGTGCCGGGCTTACCAGACCAGTAGTCCGTTGGCGTCGCCACAGAACCAGAACCATTGCCGCGAGAAAGAATGTAATGAAACTGTTAGCAACATTGAACGTCGTTATCTGCATGACAAGAGCCTCCTTGAATGGGTTGCGAGACAACGCTAGAATGTAACAAAATTAACGCGAGAAGTCAATAGGAAGCTCTCGCGCCTAAAAATCAATACTCTATGCCCGAACTCCCCGAAGTTGAAACTATTCGTCAAGATTTACGTAACAAAATTCTTACTAAGAACATTACCGAAGTTGATTTTTTGCATACAAAAGTTATTCAGGGAAGCACCAAGCATATCGGAGCCGAACTTGTTGGTAGTTCGTTTGTCGAAATTGATCGCGTGGGCAAGCTGCTGATATTTAAAATAGCCACACCCGATCGATATATGTTGATCCACCTCAAAATGACCGGGCAACTCATTTACCGAATTGGCGAAAAAATTTATGCTGGCGGGCATAGCATGAGCACGCTGCAGACTGAACTACCTGATAAACACACGCAGTTTATTATCACTTTTGCAGATCAGTCAAAGCTGTATTTCAACGACCTACGCCGATTTGGGTATCTCAAAATTGTCGATACTGACGAACTTACACGGATAAAAAAAACTTATGGCATTGAGCCGCTGACGTCGAACTTTACGTTTGACGCTTTTACAAACATCATCAAAAATAAAAAGTCTCTCCTCAAAGCATTCCTGCTTAACCAAAAACATATTGCTGGCATCGGCAACATCTACGCCGACGAAATTACGCACCTGGCTCGGCTCAAACCAACCAGAAAAATCAATAGTCTGACGACGAAAAATATCCGCACGCTTTACGACTCTATACAAAAAATACTCAAAAAGGCAGTCGCGTTCCGCGGTACTACCTTCAACAATTACGTCGACAGTGACGGCAATACCGGCAATTTTTCAGCACACCTCAAAGTCTATGAGCAAGCAGGAAAACCCTGTGACCACTGCCGTACCAGCCTCATCAAAAAAACACGGGTGGCTGGGCGCGGAACGTATTGGTGTTCGGAGTGCCAAACATAGTAGCGCATTATGTGATAGTAAAAAATCACCTGCTCAGAGACGAGCGGGTGATATTGTTGTGCGCGTAGCGGTTAGATCAAGCGCACGCGTTCGATGGTCTGCCGAAGTGCTCCAACCGTTGTAAACAATTCGGTCTGAAAACCCAACTGGCGAGCAACCGACGTATTTTTTTCTTGGTCATCAACGAACAAGGTAGTTCCTGGATTCAAACCAAACTTCTGCACAGCCAGGTTGAAAATCGCAGGGCTTGGTTTTTTCATTCCCACATCCCCCGAGACGATTATGTTCTTACCACCATCAAACACCTCGTCGAGCAATGGATAGGCCCGCCGCACTTTGGGGAAGGTGTCTCGCCCCCAGTTGGTCAGAAGATACAGCGGCACACCATCTTTCTTCAAGCCACCGACCAACTCAGGCATCCCCTCGATGAATCCGCCAACGGTCTCGGCATACCGACCAAAGAATGCCATGATTTCGGTCTGATACTCAGGATGCTGCTGCGCCAACCTCACTACTTCTTCTTCAACATAAGCCCCAGCGTTCCATGATGAACGAATTTTTTTGGTGAGCACGTTTTCCAAAAAAAACTTCGTCTTCGCCTCTTCCGCAAACATTGTGCGGTAAAGATACTTCACATTCGAATCAAGTATCACACCACCACAATCAAACAGCACTGCTTCGAGCATGGTCATACCTCCTTGTTGGTTGTATAGTAGCTACCGGACTCGCTTCCGGTGTAAAAAGAGTGTACTATATATGCATACAAACGTACTATATTCTTAAAAAATATGTACAAAAATTTGAAAATAATAAGCTAAATATATGATTTTTTAGCTTTTTTTTCAATAGAATGTACATGCACTATTTTTAGTACATATGAAATTAGAAATTCTCACCAGACTTGGGCTTACGGCTACCGAAAGTCTCGTATACACCACCCTTCTCGAAACTGGCGCAACAACCATTACCGAGCTAGCTCGACGCACACAACTCCATCGACCCGCGGTATACCAGGCATTACCAAAACTTTTAGACAAACAACTTATTGCCAAAGTGGTGGCCAAAAAAAGAACCATGCTCGTGCCAGAATCACCGGATAACCTTCTTTTTTTAGCGCAAGATTTAGAACGCGATATTCAACATGAACTGCCCAACCTCAAGACGCTTTTTGAACGTTCGTCCGAGCATCCTGTTTTAAAAGTATTCGAAGGTGCACGGGGCATTAAAAAAGTATTCTATGATTTACTCGGAAGTGTTAAAAAAGGTGACGTTGTGTATCGCTACGAATCACCAATTGATTACCAAAAAAACAAAAAATATATTCCACCAGAGTATGGCAAACGTCTCGTAAAAAAATCCGATGTTGACTGGTATATTATTACCAACGAAAAAACCTATGGCCGTAAAACCCATTATCTGGGTCGTGCCTTTAAAAAAGTGCCGGAGAGCTTTGATTTTTTTAACTACGATGTTTCGCAATTTATTTACAACAACAAAGTAGCTTTTATTGATTTTAAGAACGAATCTGCTGCCATTATCGAGAGTCAGTCAATCGCCACGTTTCAAAAGAAAATTTTTACCTTGCTTTTTCAAAAATTATAACTCGTATTTTGAAATTTTTTGATCACAAAAAAGCAGCTTTATCCGCTGCTTTCACACCACGCCTGTCCAAAGCTACTTCAAACTAAGTTTGGATGCTGTATGCTGAGGTTCGTTAGCGAGAGGCAGCCAGAGCCTGCTGACGCTCGTAATGCTTTCCAAACCCTTTCTGAATCCCATCTGTGACTAGGGCGTGGAGTGCAGAAAAATTTTGTGCCAACCCAACACTACCCATAATCTCGGCGAGTGTGCGCGCGTCCGGATTACCGAGCATTTTGAGCGCTACCACTGCGGACGGCTGGGCAGTAATACACGCCCCCACGGTCCCAACCGCAAGCGGTAGTACCAAATCTCCCCGCAAATTCCCCGTCGTCGAACAGACGCTCCACGTAGCGAGCGGCCGGTAATGTCCACCGAGTGCTGCGTAGCCATGAGCCCCAGCTTCGATCGCTCGCCAATCTTGCCCGGTAGCGAGTGCTACGGCATCGATGCCGTTCATAATCCCCTTATTGTGTGTGGCAGCGCGAAAGGTATATGCATCCGCAAATTCACTTGCAAGTACGATGCGATCCCGAACTTCTTCACCGCTCATCGTAGCGGTTGCAAGCACTTCGAGCGGCACTTTCCCCGATACCGCCACCTTACGACGTAGCGGCAGATTCGTCAGAATACTCATGAGTACCGATGATGCGCCGAGCAGTTCATTCAAGAACGGTTTAAGCGTTTCACCAACAGTGTTGACGATATTTGCCCCCATCGCATCGCATACGTTGACATGCGCTTCAACGATAACAAAACGCTGTTTGGACGTGCCCATACGGTACGAACGAGCTTGGTGAACCTCGACACCTGAGAATCCACCACCACGCTTTACCATATTCAGCATTGCGGCGTTCACCAGTTCTTTGATTTTTGGTTGGGCATGCGAGATCTCTGTTTTGATTTTTCGGAAAGCACCTTTGACGCCCAACAGGCAGACCTGCACGGTCATAACCGGCTCATCGGCACACGCCGCAAATCCACCACCCGCCGCGAAGCACTTGGCACCGCGCGAAGCTGAGGCTACCACCGACGCTTCTTCGATACACATCGGAACGTATTCGACGCGAGAACCGTTGATCATAAAGTTGGTAGCCAGACCAATCGGCAGAGTGTGTACACCGACAACGTTGTCGCTCAGGCAATTAGCCTCCTCAAGCGTCATACCCCCGGTTCGCAAGATGTCGAGGTCGGCAACGCTTAAACCGCACTGCGCTGCAAGATAGGTTCGACGATCTACCACGTTCATATGTCGGAGTTTCGGTGATTTTGTTTCAGCTACTTTAGACATCAGATCCTCTCTTTCTTACTAGGATGGATTGTTTGAGAACATGAGAAGTATGCCTAAGATCAGTCAAAAAGTCAATACAATGCACCAAAAATAAAGACAGGCCGTCTACAGCCTGTCGTCTTTTTTTCTTACGATTTATAACACCACACCCCAGTCGTCGTCCCCACTTCCTTACCTTCAGCACTCACTTCTGGGTCGGTTTCTACGAGCAGACACGCGCGCGGATCTTGGCATTCATACCGACGCTCCACGATTTCTTTTCCGTCGCTCGTAGTGCACACCTGCTGTGCCCTGTACGAATTCGTTTTGACTATTTTTGAAACGCCCCGTCGACATTCTGGAACCGTGTAGGACATACCAGTCGTGATCTTGATACCGGGCACCTCTCCAGGTTTTTGATCCGCAGACACGATTCCCACTAACATGGCGACGCACCAGAACACAAACACTGATACTGGTTTCATTAACCTTACTCCTTTTGACCTGCTTCTCGATACGCAAAGGGTGCTTGTTTTAGAGGTTTTTGTCAAGGGTGTAGTAAAATTTTTCACTTCAAAATTTTGTGCCATTAAAGCACCGAGCAGCTCTAAAAATCAAACAAAAAAACTAACCCCATCAATCAGCGTAAAAAAACAGACCCTCCCACTCCTTCCAACAATGTTAGAAGAAACGGGAGATGGGCCTGTTTTTTTGACACCACCTCAGATGCGCGGAAGGGCGCGGGGTGGGTTATGCGGAAGAAATGAGTGGGATTAATCTAGAGTGGGGTGCCGATATGCACCGGTAGGTTCAGGTAAAGACGGGTCTTCTCCATCTCGATCAACTCGCGATCAGTTTTCGGGATGTTATATCCCATGCACTCGCGACTGACGGCGTCCGACGAACAGTTGAAAGAGATTAGCTGCCGCCAACCTCCGCTGTTAGTGACAATGCCGAAGCCGTACAGGACGGAGAATATGAACTTCTTTCCGTCGAAGGTGACAATGCAACCATTCACCGGATACGTCTGCTTGGGCAGATCGTTCGAGGTAGGGATAAAGACCCCCTCTTCGTTGACACAGGCCATGATGTGATCGACCGCAGCGCGCACATTCTTGAGAACCATGTCAAAAGTGACACGCTTCTCGCACAGTTGCTGCGCCAAATCGCTGAGCGACAGCACACGTTCACTGCCCTCGCGGTTTCCCATCATGACGAGCACACTGACCAAATTCTCCTCGGTGAGGAAATAATCCGTGCTGCTGTTATGGTCTCCGTCACGGTAAATCAGGACTTGTTGTTTGGTAAGCGCAAGCAGCTCACGAACTGCACTGCCTTCCCGATAGAGCGGTGTCGGGGGTTGCGCACGCCCGAAGAACTGATCCAAATTCTTGAGCATGTCTTCGAGACGCTGCTGACGCTCAGCTTCGGCAGCAATATCACGCGCTTTCGTACCATTGCGGATACGATCGACAACTGCCTGAACACCGTCAGCATACGGACAATCTAGAACAAGCATGGGCTTCCTCCTGAGGAAGTTATCGGCGGGAATGCCGACTTCAGACTATATCATTAAGTCTGTGTTCCGTCAATATTACTCTTGCAATCAGTTTATAAAACCGCTAAACTACGCCCATAATCACCTTTTCTTATGCCCAAATATAACCCCGCTGACATTGAAAAAAAATGGCAAAAATACTGGGACGATCATCATACCTTTTCCGCAACCGAAGATACTACCAAGAAAAAATTCTACGCACTCATCGAATTCCCCTACCCGTCAGGTGCTGGGCTCCACGTCGGGCACAGCCGCCCGTTTACGGCCATGGATGTGGTCGCGCGCAAACACCGCATGCAGGGCGAGAACGTACTCTACCCCATCGGTTTCGACGCGTTCGGACTCCCGACCGAAAACTTTGCCATCAAAACCGGTCGCCCGCCTGCCGACGTGACTGCCGAAAATATTGCCAATTTCACCCGCCAACTCAAAGCGTCGGGTTTCAGTTTCGACTGGTCACGCGTCATCGATACCACTGACCCCGCGTATTTCAAATGGACGCAGTGGCTTTTTTTGCAATTTTATAAACACGGTTTGGCGTACAAAAAAAACCAGCCGATCAACTGGTGCCCCAAAGACAAAATCGGGCTGGCGAACGAAGAAGTGGTGAACGGTTGCTGCGAACGCTGCGGCACCACTGTTGAAAAACGCAACAAAGAACAATGGATGCTCGCGATCACCAAATACGCCGACAAACTGCTCAACGGGCTCAAAGACGTCGATTACATTCCGCAAGCCAAAACGCAGCAAGAAAACTGGATCGGCAAAAGCGAAGGCGCCAAAGTCGAATTCAAGCTGCGTGTCCCTGATCAGCCAGATGGCCGGCATAGCGTAAACGTGTTCACCACGCGTCCCGATACGATCTACGGTGTTTCGTTCATCGCCGTATCGCCGGAACTCGCCAGAAAATGGCTCGAAGTCGGCTGGAACGCATCCGAAGCTGTTAAAAAATACGTTGATGCGATCATCGCCGAACGCGCGACGGCCGCGGCCACGCGCGAAGAACAGGAAAAAACTGGCGTCGATGCGGGCATTACCGCCATAAATCCGGCGAGCGGCGCTGAGGTTCCGGTTTGGGTCACCAACTACGTTTTAGGCGATGTCGGTACGGGCGCCATCATGGGCGTGCCAGCGCATGACGAACGCGATTTCGAATTCGCACAAAAATTCGGACAACCGATCAAACCGGTCGTCGCCCGGCATTTCACGGAACCGAACAATCCCCCGCGCCCCGAAGCTGAAATCGTGCGCCGCAAGAATATCCATGCCATCGTCGAGCGCACGAGCGACGGCGCCATCCTCATGCTCAAGTGGAAATCGAACCAGCGGCCCGACGGCGCGTTTCCCGCGACGTTCATTATCGGCGGCGTCGAAGGCGATGAAGACAAGATAGAAACCGCGCGGCGCGAATTGAAAGAAGAAGTCGGGCTGACCGACGTGCGGTTCGTACGCGAGCTGCCGATCAGCGTGCATACGGAATATTTCGCCGGACACAAAAACCAAAACCGCTACGCCGATATCACCGTGCTGCATTTCCAAACCGATAGCGTCGCACCATTCGACGTCGCGCCCGAAGAACTCGAAAAACACGAACCGGTCTGGGTCGCCGCGAGCGAAGTAGAAAAAACCATCAATGTGGTAGACGGTCCGTATATTTGGAATCAATTCCGGAAAAGCGTGCCGTTTACCGAAGAAGGCATTGCCGTGAATTCGGGCATCTTGAACGGCCTTACGACCGCCGCGGCAAAAGAAAAGATGATCAATTATATCGAAGAAAAAAAACTCGGCAGCCGCGAAATCCAGTTCAAGCTGCGCGACTGGGTCTTTTCGCGCCAGCGCTACTGGGGCGAGCCGATCCCGCTCGTGTACTGCGAAACGTGCGCCAAAAATCCTGACGAAACGAACAAAGGAGAACTACTCAACCCGGGTTGGATTCCGGTTTCCGAAACCGAACTCCCGCTTCAGCTTCCCGCCGTGCAAAAATACGAACCGACGGATACCGGCGAATCCCCGCTCGCGGCGATTGAATCATGGGTGAAAACCACATGCCCGCGCTGCGGCGGAAATGCGCGTCGCGAAACCGACACCATGCCGAACTGGGCCGGATCGAGCTGGTACTTTTTGCGTTATTGCGATCCACACAACAACAAGCAATTTGCTTCTAAAGAAAACCTTGCTTACTGGATGGGCGCTGACAAACAGGCAGAACCAACAAGTGACTCTAAGAAGCTACTGCACTACCGCGCTACTGCGCTACCAGCTGGCGGAGTTGACTGGTATAACGGCGGCATGGAACATACCGTTCTGCATTTATTGTATTCCCGCTTCTGGAATCAATTTTTGTTCGATATCGGCCTCGTCCCAACAAGCGAACCGTACAAAAAACGCACGTCGCACGGTCTCATTCTCGCCAAAGGCGGAGAAAAAATGAGCAAGAGCAAAGGCAATGTAGTAAACCCGGATGACGTGATTAAAGAATACGGCGCTGACACGCTGCGCACGTACATCATGTTCATGGGGCCGTTCGATCAGCCGGTCGAGTGGGATACGAATGGGCTGATTGGCGTACGGAGATTTTTGGAACGCACCTGGAACTTACAAGATAAAATTCAGACAACGGCCGACAGTCAACAGTCAACAGCTACCGACCCCAAACTGCTGACTGTTACAACTAAACTTCATCAAACCATCAAAAAAATCACCGAAGATATTGAAGCCATGCGCTTTAATACCGCCGTCGCCAAACTCATGGAACTGATAAATGTATTTTCTGAAGCTGAATCACTACCCCGCGAATACGTCGGCATTTTCGCTCGCCTCCTCTCGCCGTTTGCCCCTCATCTCTGCGAAGAATTGTGGCACGCGCTCGGTAACACGGGCAGTATCAGCACCGCTGCCTGGCCAACCTACGATCCAAACAGCATTGCCAATACCGAACTCACCATCGCCATCCAAATCAACGGCAAAGTGCGTGACACTATCACCGTCCCCGCCGACGCCACCGAAGAGATCGTCAAAGCGCAAGCGCTCGGTACCGAAAAAGTCAAAGGCTGGCTTGAAGGGAAAGAGCTGAAAAAAATAATTTATGTGAAAGGTAAATTACTATCGATAGTGCTGTAGAAAAAAACCGACGAGTCCACCTCGTCGGTTTTGCTTATTTTTTCAACACTTTAACACCCCGGCGGCACCCCACACCCCGTACTCGTCACCACATCAGCTCTCGCTGGTGATTCACAGGTTGCACTTGGTACTGACTCGTTGTAGGGAGTAAAGAAGTGTGACTGTGAGCCAGAGGTGGTGAACTTCTGGCGATAGAGGGGGCAGGTGTAGGTGAAGGGAGTTTTCTTGGGAAGATGTGGACCAGATCCTTGGTTA
>JBPOHP010000212.1:0-3640 GCA_052035445.1 Candidatus Magasanikiibacteriota bacterium | reverse complement strand
TATTTTTATATACGACTGTCTCGGTGGTGGTAGCGCCCTGAGAGAGTTTGATCGGGTCAGGAACTGATTGCCGCACGAATGATGCTTCATACCGGCTGTCGCGAATACTTGGCGCTTCGATCGCGTAGACAGGCAGCGAAAAACTACCACAGATACTTGCAGAAAATATCGCAACAGAAATAAAAAAAGCAATTTTTATACAAGAAATTTTCATATAAGAGAAGTATAGCATTGATTGCCGAGCGCCTCAACGCGGTGGTATACTGAGCGCGTACAAAAAAATCGCCTTACAGAGCGAGTAAAGCGAATGTTGTGCTTATGTCGGGACCAGTTCTGACTCAGGCCACGCCAAAAAAATCGCACCCGTTTTCTTCTCACCCCGCTCGATTCGTACTTCAAAACCAAGCTCAGGGCGAGTCAGGTCAGCCAGCACGCGCTGTTCCACCTCGGCTGAGGGCATAGCACCCACCAGCCGCGCCTCATATTTTCCCCGTAGACTCGCTAGATCGGCATGCCTCACCGCATCAGCGCATAGCTGCGACACAAGCCGGTCATCCGGCTCAGCATGCATACTGCCGCGCACGACCTGTGGAAACTGCTCGCCACTCATCGGCTTTCCTGCTCGAAATGCCCGCGCTTGTCGACGCATCCGGTCAGCTACTGATTCTTTCATCACCGCGCCTTGTTGAAACACCTTCTCTCTCGACATGTTCACCTCGGTGTTGTTGCAAACCCGACATAGTATACTCAATCGTCTTCAATCAAACAACTCTTTATGGAATCACATCACCATTTAGCCAAAACCACCACCATCCAACTGGCTGCCAAACTGGTGAGCACGCTTCTTGGGCTCATTGCCACACTCTTGATGCTGCGACTCCTGGGACCCGAACGCCTCGGCTGGTACACCATCGCTTCGGGATATTTACAGTTTATTGGCATTGCCGGGGATTTTGGCTTTATGCTGGTTACCTCAACCATGCTTTCTGAGCCAGCCTTTGATAAAACCAAAGTTTTCAACACCATGTTTAGCTGGCGCCTCATCACCGCGGTTGTTTTGCAAGGTCTTGCCCCCCTCGGCTTTCTGTTATTTTCTTACCGCCAACCAATTCCTACTGCCGTTGCTATTTTGAGCGTATCTTTTTTTGCTGTTCAACTCAACCAAATCTTCGCGGGTTATTTCCAAGCCAAACTACAAAACCACATTCCCTTGATTGGTGAAGTGCTTTCGCGCATCATTCTCCTTGTCGGCTTGCTGGCATTCCAGCAACAGTTTGACGTCCGGTGGGCGGGCGAATCTCTTTTTCTACCACTTGTGTGGCTCATCACGGGTGCCTCAGTAGCCAATTCTATCTATCTCTTTATTCGTCATGGATTTTTCAAACTCGAGCTCGACCGCGCTATCAGCCGCGCGTTGTTTACCAAAACCTGGCCAACGGCGCTCTGCATCATTTTCAATGCCATCTACCTGCAGGGCGATAAAGTAATTTTGCCCTTGTACGAAAAATCAGCTTACCTCGTCGGTCTTTACGGAGCCTCATACCGCGTGATCGACATCATCACCCAAATCGCGGCCATGCTCATGGCCACCCTCTTACCACTCCTCACGTTCCACTGGAGCCGGGGTTTGAAAAAAGAATTTGAGGGCTATGTACAGCTGAGTATCGAAATTATGGCGCTCCTCTTACTGCCCATGGTTGGCGGCCTCATTGCGCTCGGCACTCCTATCATGAGCTTTGTTGGTCCAGCGTACTCCGGAGGCGGCCCACTACTCTCCTGGCTCTCGCTCGCCATCATCGGCATCTGGCTTGGCACCACCTTTGGCCACATTGCGCTTGCCATCAATCGTCAGCGGCAAGCCACCTATATTTTTGCCGGCGTGGCAGTGCTCAGTTTAGCGGGTTACTTCTATTTCATCCCTCGCAACGGCCTGTGGGGAGCAGTCGGCGTCAGTGTTGCCGCCGAAGCGTTGGCGGGCGGGGCGCTCAGCCTGCTCGTCTGGAAATACAGTTCAATCAAACTTTCTTTTGGTCGTCTTAGTAATATTTTTTTGGCTGCCGCTCTCATGACCGCTCTGGTATATCGCTTACCCATCCATAATTTAGCGGCACGTATTCTCGCTGGCGCCGCTATCTACCTCTCATTCTTATACATGTTCCAGGTGATCACCCCAAGCATTGTTCGCGATTTTTTGAAGACGTTTAAAAAACCTCTAATTGCGAATTAAAAAAACAAAACAGCCTCTGTTAAAGAGACTGTTTTGAGGACTCAGTCCCTCTACCTATACGCTCAAAGTTTTGAGGATACAGGTAGTGGGAGGGACTGAGGTTGTTTACGTTCGTCCACCACTACGCATGAACGAGGTGAGAATGAGTAGCGGACAACCCTCTAGGGGGCGAGAGAAGCTAGAAGGAACGGTGTTCGACACGCTCGATGAGCGCAGCCTGAGCGGCGAACTGGCCCGTCACGCGCTCAAAATTCGCACGAAACATCTCGCCGAGCATAGCACGATTTATTTCGTTATCAGTGAGCACAAGGTAAAGCCTGTCACTCGCCGGGCGCATGATTTTTCCCTGCAACGCACTCATTCTGGCGTCGACAGCCGCATCATCTTCTGCTCCTTCCAGGAGCTGGCCGAATTCTTTTTTGAACTTAGGATCAGTGAATGCCATCATCAGCGCAACAGCGGAACCCTGCTGGGTGGAAATCATGGACAATCCGGCGCGCTCATCATCACTCAGTTCCACGAAGCGAGTCCATGGCCGCTGCTTCTCAAGTTCGCCCTCATCACCATAACTTCGCATAAAGAGGGCGTCCATGCTCTGGCCCGGATTGGCAAACTTCCGAGCATTCGGATTGCGTTCAATGACGGCCGCAAGTAGTGTGTATGCCTTCTCAAAGGCACTAGTGGTCTCAAACACCACCTCACCATCTGCTGCCTCGACCGTCTCAAGACCAAGCGGCGAAAGCTCGCCCACTTGGGTGACAGTGCCTACCAGGACACCCTGGCGCTCGTTCGCTGCCAGACCATCCATAACACCAAGATACTGCTCGCGAACACGCTGATATCGCTCGGGGGTCAGATATTTCTTGAGCACGTCGGCCGCCAAGACCGGGCAGGTCACGACGAGAACCGAAGAACCGACGGCGAACGACTCAAAGGCACGACCACGAAACATCTGGGTGGACATGTGAACCTCCAAAATCAAACGTTTTTTGACGAACTCGGGCTCTACGGCCCGCTCACCAAAAAACAACAGTTTTCTGGTGAACACGTCGTAGATAACAAAATAAACTACCACAATTACACGGTTGTGTCAATAATTATGGTGGGTCAATGGTGAGTTCGATGAACTGCCCCACAGCAAGCTGTGGAAAATTGAATTTGTGTTTGTTTAGGCGAACGGATTAAATAAAAACAGGTCACACGGAACCTGTATCTGCTCAATCTACCTAAAAAACTCCCGGTTACGAACGCAAAGATGGTGAATTTTTCCCGGGAATCCTGGTAATTCTGTAAAATTTTTTGGCTAATATAAGCCACTGCGCCAAAACACGTTTCTACTCTAAAAACTGCTCCGAAACCGTCCAAAAACCATCTCGATCGTGGTTGATTATATGCAGGAGGCGGCTTAATTGC
>JBPOHP010000121.1:0-2780 GCA_052035445.1 Candidatus Magasanikiibacteriota bacterium | reverse complement strand
TACCTAAAACTTTAACCATTTTTTCGCGATTTTCCTTATGAACGTGTCTGAACTTTCCCGCCAGCTTGGTGTCCATCCGCCCCAGAAACTCCTGCAAATTCTGCCTGAGTTCGGTTTTGATATCGGTGCTCGCGCCGTGAAAGTCGATGACCGTGTGGCTGAACAGATCAAAAAAGAATGGCGTCGGATCAAATTCGTGTTGCAGCAACGTGAGCAGCAAGAAAAAGAAAAACAAAAAGAGCTTGAGCGTTTAGCGCGGCAGAGTGCGGGTGTCACCGTTGTACTACCCCGCGTTCTTACTGTTAAAGATTTTGCAAGCCGGCTCAATATTCCGGTCAACAAACTTATTGTTGAGCTGATGAAGAATGGTATTTTAACCAATCAAAATGAAAATATTGATCAGGAGACTGCCGCGATCATCGCTGGCGATTTTGGTTTTAAAGTAGAACACGAAGCGGGACAGGATACCCAAGTCGTTGATAGTCGGTTTGTAGATCAGCTTTCCGATCATTTGAGTAAGCATCTGACCATACCGCGTTCACCGGTTATCGTGGTTATGGGTCACGTTGATCATGGTAAAACAACGTTGCTTGACGCTATCCGCAGTACTCAGGTAGCCGCTGGTGAAGCTGGTGGTATTACGCAGCATATTGGCGCCTATCAAGTAGAATGGAAAAATCCCAAAACTAAAGAAATTAAACCGATTACATTTATTGATACACCGGGTCACGAAGCCTTTACGGTTATGCGTAGCCGTGGTGCTAAGGTAGCTGATATCGCCATTTTGGTGGTCGCTGCTGATGATGGGGTAAAGCCGCAGACTGTTGAGGCGATTAACATTATTAAAGCGGCTAAATTACCATTCGTCGTAGCGGTTAACAAGATTGATAAAGAAGGTGCTGATGTTGAACGGGTACGTAGCGATCTTTCGCAGCACGGTATCATTTCTGAAGCCTGGGGCGGCGATGTGCCAATGGTTGAGATTTCAGCTAAGAAGAATTTGCATATCGACAAATTGCTCGACACACTTCTTTTGGTAGCTGATGTTCATGAAGAAACTATCAAAGCTGATCCAAAGCTCCCAGCCGCTGGAACGGTAATTGAAGCCAAAGTTGATAAGGGCGAAGGGCCAGTGGTAACTATGCTCGTGCAAACCGGAACTCTGCGGGTCAACGACCCAATCGTGGTAAACGGTGAAATGTACGGCAAAGTTCGCGCGCTCAAAAATTATCGCGGTGAAATGCTCAAAGAAGTAGGTCCCAGCACGCCGACCCGTATCTTGGGTTTTAAAATCGCTCCGCGTGTTGGTGATATTTTAGATAATTCAAAGGCTGGTTTGGCCGAATCTGTCAACCTCAAGACAAAACGTACTGAGCAGACAGGTGCAGAACGTGTTCTGCTGAACGAAACGAACGACTCTGATGAAGAAGGAAAAACCATTTTAACGGTTGTGGTTAAAGCTGATACACTTGGTTCTCTGGAAGCGCTTATCGGTTCGCTCGAACGTATCAAAACTGAGACGGCGGCGGTAAAAGTGATTGGTAAAGGTTTGGGTAATATTATGGCTGATGATGTAGCACGGGCCGAGGCTGCGCACGCCATCATCTTTGGATTTAACGTCACTACGACGCCGATTGCCCGCGAGATGATTCAAAAAGGCAATATTCGTTACGAAGAATACCGCGTCATTTACGATTTGATCGATAAGGTAAAATTGGAACTTGAAAAAATCCTCAACCCAGAACTTATTATTAAAGAACTCGGCAACCTGAAAGTTTTGGCGGTATTTAGAACTGAAAAAAATATTCAGATTATTGGTGGACGCGTTGAAATGGGCCACCTGACACGCGACGCCAAAGTCCGCGTGAAACGCCAAGGTGAAATCATTGGTCTTGGTAAAATCACCAAACTACAGAGTGGTCGCCAAGATGTTAAAGAAATTCAATCAGGTAGTGAATGTGGTGTAGAATATACGAGTAAACTACGTGTCGAAGAGGGCGATGTTCTCGAGGCATATAGCGAAGAGAAGAAAGAGAAGAAATTAGTGTTAAGTTAATGTCTAATTACTAATTTCTAATAACAAATGCCACATGGCTTTGTTTGTAAGAAATTGTTTTCAGAAATTAAGTAAATAACCTAATGTATAGTGTATGGAAAAAATGTTTACCGACGCAAATTTTAAACAAGAAGTACTTGAATCGCAGAACCCAGTTTTTGTTGATTTTTGGGCTCCATGGTGTGGCCCCTGTCAAATGATGGGGCCGATCGTTGAAGAATTGTCTCACGAATACGAAGGCAAAAATATCATCATCGGCAAGTGCAATGTTGATGAAAATTCAAACAGTGCATCAGAATACGGCGTGCTCAGCATCCCAACGTTTATTGTTTTTAAAGGCGGTAAGGCAGTTGATCAGCTTGTTGGTGGTGTGCAAAAAGAGAAACTGAAAGAATTTATTGATAAACATTTAGTTTAAAAATATATGGAAAAGCTTCGATTTCCAGAAGAACATTTTTTATATAGATCAGTAATGAAGCCTTCAGAAGAAAACATGGAAATCTATGGTCAAGAATTGGACCAAAAAATGCATGAAGAAGGTTCGCTAATGGATAAATATATCACTGAATATGCGGCAGAAAATGATCCGAATCGTAGGAATGATATTATCCCCCCAATCAATTTTGATATTTTTATTACATCTGTTTATAAAAAAGGACTCTTAGATTGCCTTAAAGAGGACGGTGCGTTAGTTGTAAGCGATATCGATAACTATCGTAAACGA
>JBPOHP010000094.1:0-5835 GCA_052035445.1 Candidatus Magasanikiibacteriota bacterium | reverse complement strand
CCTCTCTGCTAGGTTTACCTGAATTATATGTCAGAAAATTTACTGATCCTGATTTAATTCCCACAATAAATTTCCATCCAAAGGCAAAATCATTATTAGTCATTGGTGTTCATGCTGATCGTAGGCTGATTCAAGAGGCGGCGAGGACACGTGGTCTAAAAGTAATATTTATCGATCCGGAAAAATATATTGATGAACAGGGTGCAGCTTTTGACTACCCGCTTGAAGCGCCTCAAGATAACGATTTGGTTTTTAGGAAGACCGCAAGTGAGTTCGGAAAATTAATGTCTGTTTAATTTGTCCCTTAGCCTTATATCTTTTATGTCCAGTATCCGCCATCTTTTTCATAACCTTCTCACGCGCGGTGTGGAAGAAGTGATCGTTAAAGACGATCTGGAAAATAAACTCAAAGCTGGTAAAAAATTGCGCATCAAACTCGGCATCGACCCCACGAGCCCGAACATTCATCTCGGCCGTTCGATTCCACTCCTCAAACTCCGTGATTTCCAAGAGCTTGGTCATCAGGTGGTATTTATTGTTGGCGATTTTACCGGCGTCATTGGCGACACCTCAGACAAGGACAGTGAACGCCCCATGCTTACCCGCGAAATCATCGAAACCAACATGCGTCACTACACCGAGCAAGCCGGTAAAATTATTGATCTCGACAAAGCTGAAATTCATTACAACAGCACCTGGCTCGAAAAATTGAGCTACCGAGAAATCGGTGAGCAAGCTGACTGTTTTTCGGTCGCTGAGTTTATCGCCCGCGATAATATTCGCCGCCGCCTCGATGCTGGCACCCGGGTGTCACTCCGCGAGATGCTCTATCCGCTCATGCAAGGGTATGATTCCGTTGCTATTCGCGCTGATGTTGAGCTTGGCGGTACGGATCAACGTTTTAATTTGTTAGCAGGCCGCGCCCTGCAAGAACGCAGTGGTCAAGCGCCCCAAAATATCATCATGGGCCCGCTCATTGAAGGGCTTGATGGTCGTAAAATGAGCTCGAGTTGGGGAAATACGATCAATCTTACCGCCGAAGCGCCAGATATGTATGGCAAAGTTATGGCACTGCGTGATGATCTGGTGATTAAATATTTTACGCTCGCCACCCGTGTTCCGCTTACCGACGTTAAAGACTACGAAAGCGCCGTGCGCGGCGGCGCAAATCCGCGCGATATCAAAATGAAGCTCGCGTTTGAGCTTGTCAAAATGTACCACTCTTCAAAAGCCGCGGTCGCTGCCGAAGAAGCATTTATCAAAACCTTTTCCAAAAAAGAAATTCCAACAGACCTGCCCGAACTCAAACCTTCGGCGTATGACATCGTGACCATTCTCGTCGAAGCAGGATTCGTAAAAAGCAAAACCGAAGCCCGGCAGGTGATTGCCCAAGGTGGGGTAAAAGTGGGTGAAGAAAAAATTTCCGTCATTGAGGCAGTGATTAAACCTGGTTCAGTGGTACACAAGGGGAGTCGATATTTTGTTCGAGTAGTATAGTGAGGTGTGGTTATAATTCATTATCACTATGATGATTACCACAATATCTGAAGCTACTCACTATTCAATTCCACCAAAAGCGGACGCGGGTTCGATCCCCCCAGTTTGCTGCGGGGTAGTTCATTAAAAAAGAAAACGCCTCTGGTGAGGCGCGAGCTATTCGCAGGTCGGTGTAGCCACCCGTACTCGTGGTAGAACTAGTGCAACGAGTGTCGCCAGTCAATCACGAGATGTGGATCCAGAATGTCAAATCCTTCGATCTTGTCGATGCGGTAATGGGCATTGATTCGACAGCGGTATCCGTTCTGGCGGAGATGCCGCATAAAATCAACGACCCATGGTTGGAGTTTTGGCTTTTTTCTGTTACGGCGCGACACTTCATAGTCTTTGGGCAGAAGTTGTATTGATATCCGGTGATGCTCGGGTGAATCCACGAACCCTTCATGTTCAATCATTTGGTGGACATTGGCTACATGTCTCGCTAGCAACTGCAGTGTCGAGAAAAAGAGCGACCTAAAGGCATCAGTCTGATTTTCGATCGTATCAGTAGTATAGGGTATTCCTGCTTGACAGTACGTTTCGTACTCAAATTTCTGATGGATTTCGTAGTTAAGGATAGTGATCCCTGGAAACGAAAGACCGTTCGACGTATCGTGTTGTGTACCCATGTCCCCCCCGTGTATGCGCTAGACTGTATCAAGCGTAGTAGACACTTGTCAATTATGGTAGCATAATGGTGATTAAAATGCATTTTCCTGTTATTTATGTTCAAACCTTTTCAAGAAGAATTAGAGCGTTTTTTTGATTCAGTTGGTCTGCCTATCACCACTTCTGTTACCCCGCCTCCGTCATCCGAGTTAGGTGATGTAGCGATTCCATGCTTTATACTTGCAAAAAAATTACAGAAAAGCCCGGTTGAAATGGCTCGGCAGTTAGCTTTGAGTAGCGATCTCAAGGCGTACCCGCTCCTTGAGCGTATCAAAGCAGAAGGGCCGTTTTTGAATATCACTTTTTCAACAGCCGAAGTAGCGCAGAGAGTGTTGAGTTATGTCGCGGGTAACGAGGCTACTCTCGGACAAGACCATGCAGTTCCGTCTGAGCGCGTCATGATCGAATACTCTCAGCCCAACACGCACAAAGAATTTCATATCGGTCACCTGCGTAACGTGGTAATCGGCTCGACGATGGTGCGGGTGTACCGAGCCTTAGGTTATACCGTACGCGCCGCCAACTATATCGGAGACGTGGGGGCGCATGTTGCCAAATGTCTGTGGTATATCAAAAAATTCGCCTGGACTGATTTTGTGGCCATGCAGGCTGATGCGAGTGCCGATCGTGGAAAATGGCTCGGGCAGATGTACGTGCTTGCCACGCAAGCGCTCGAAAAAGATCCGTTGGTTAAGGCCGAGATCGACGCCGTCCAGCGCGAACTCGAAGCCGAAACGACGAATGATTGGATATCGCTCTGGCAAGAGACGAGAACCTGGAGCCTCGATTCGTTCACTAAAATTTACCACACCCTTGGTGTTCAATTTGATGATTACTTTTACGAAAGCGAGGTAGAAAAACCAGGTAAGCAGATGGTTAAAGAGTTGTTGAGTCGCGGCATCGCGACCGTTGGTGAAGGTGGTGCGATTGTGGTTGATTTAACACCCTTCAAGCTTGAAACGTTTCTTCTGCTTAAATCCGATGGCTCTTCGCTCTACGCTACCAAAGATATAGCGCTTGCGGTTAAAAAATTTGCTGATTTTGCCATTGATAGAAGTGTATACATTACGGACAATCGTCAGAAATTCTATTTTACCCAGTTATTTAAAGTACTTGAACTGGCCGGTTGGAAGAAAAATATGGTGTTTTTGGGCTATGATTTTGTAACCTTGCCGGATGGTGCTATGTCGAGTCGCAAGGGGAATGTGGTGTTGTTTAGCGAGTTGTTTGAAGATATTAAAGAGTCGCTTGCTACCGAAACCCGACCTCGCCATACTGACTGGACGAGTGAACATGTGGATAATACGGTCGAGAAGCTCGCTCTGGCTGCCATCAAATTTGGCATCCTCAAGCATCCTTCCGACAAAGTGATTGTGTTTAATAAGGCCGAAGCGATTTCATTTGAAGGTTTTTCTGGCCCTTACGTACTGTATGCGATCGCGCGTATTAATAGCATTTTGCGTAAAGCATCGGGTAAAGGTTTTTCACCGTCTATCGAAACTGTTTCAACACTCACCCACGCTACAGAAAAAAAACTTTTACTCATTATGGCTGGCTACAGCGACATGCTCCACAAAACGTTAGCGCAACACAATCCTTCGGTCGTGGCTAAATATTGTTTTGATCTCGCTCAAGCGTTTAATGATTGGTATGCGCAGTGTGAAGTGGTGGCTGAGACCGATGTTGATCGAACTCGGGCACGTCTCATCCTTGCTCAAACCGTAAAAACGGTGCTGTCTAAGGCTCTCGCGTGTATGGGTATTGAGACGGTGGAAGAAATGTAGGCTGCTCACAGCGAAACGTTGGTCGACAGTCTCGACCTTCGCGGTCAGAATCTCGATCCCGGCCTTATTATCAGAGGTTTTTAGGTATTCTCGATCATTATCGAGTCGGTTGATCGTCTGCTTACTATCCATTTTTATTCCGAAATCAGTGGTGTGTATCAATGGCCACCTTACACCCGTGAGTAAGAATGGGCGCACCTGATGCTTGGCTTGTTCTTCGGTATGTTTACCTCTGAATTATCGATACGAGGAAAGCCTTCTTCAAAGTGTTGCTTGTGGAAGAACGAACATGTGTTAAAGGAAAAGTTTGCGCCGGCAGAAGAGTCGGTTTTGTTTTAATTGAAATATTTTTTTACATGAAGCGTAATAACAAACACAACCTTTCTTTGTTAAAATTAATCACAAAAAATCAATTTCTGTTATTTTGAACGAACAGAATTCTTTTTGTTTTCATCATACCATTGACCTTTGGTAAATTTTTTGGTAGCTTTGATTTTAGAAGGTTTACACGTTTTTATAACAACGAAAAAGAGAGGTGTCCCATGGCATATAAGCCGCAGCATGACGCGTTTCCCGAAATGTTTCTGGTGGGGCTTGGCGACGCTCCGCTTGGAAGTCAATTCCATTTTAGTACGGCAGACGTGGTAAGACTTTTGCCCGGAAAAGAAAGGCCGGTTCGCGGAGAAAGCATGACTCCTGCAGCTGTTTTGGATCGGCAAACCCAGATTTTGGGACGATATTTAGACCTCAACCACGATGGTACGCCTAACGATGCCCTGCGTGAAGGGCCAATGGTGGTACAGGCAGTTAAAGATGGTTGTGGGCAGGCAGGCTGGCCCTCCGAGAGTGCTGACGCGTGTCACTATGTGTCGTGCACGCCTGCAAGCCATGTGTGCTCCGACTCGTTGCGGGAAATTCGTGTTGGGCTTGGTCACGGTCCGACCAAAAAGTGGGTGCACCACGATATTGGATGCTCAGGGTTCCCACACGCCATTGCCCAAATGCGTGACGAGTTTATGGTGGCCAATTATCACAACCGAGAATATCGGGTAGTGATGCCTGTTGGCAATAGTCCAGGAAGACTTATGAGCTCGCAAGAGCTCAGGGATGCGTATTTTGGCCATAAAGACGAGCGAGGTGAGTTTGCCCGCTTCGGAATTTCGATGGCGCTGTTTGGGACTGGCTATAATGGACCAGTGTTCTCCAGTAAGCGTCCGTCATCCGGAGTGTGTTTACGGGTTCTGTATGCCTCGACTCATACCGACTCCAGCATCCTTATTGTTCACCAACCAGCCGGCGGATCGGATATCCCCACACAAACTTCTTCTCTGCTTGAGCACACGATTCGCATGTACGGTAAAGCAGTCCAAGCTGCCTATCCGCGAGTCATGCTAGAAAATATAGCGGAGATGAAGAGTGTGTGGGACAGTCATGTTAGGCCATTTACTGGTCGTGAGTGGTGTGACGGCAATGGTTTTGACCGGTTGATCTTGCACCAGCCGAATGTCAAGCTCGTCCGAGATTTTCAGAAATTGATCGGACTGAGCGAGGATCGTAGTCCTATTATTGCCGATCAGATGGGAAATATGTCGGCGGTGACGTCGCCGATGACACTCTATAAGCTCCTGCAAAAAGGTAAAATTAAGGCGGGAGATATTATCGGCATGTCCGGGATTGGTGCTGGAGCTGGACTCAACCAGGCAGTAGCTATTTTCTTGTGCGAGAGCGTCTAGCTAAACTCGGTATGTGGTATAATGATCGCGATAAGCGAATTTTCTACCAGATACCGGTTTTTTATTATTAAGTATGTCAGAAATATTTAATCTCAAAGACTACTTTTTATTAT
>JBPOHP010000198.1:0-2720 GCA_052035445.1 Candidatus Magasanikiibacteriota bacterium | reverse complement strand
CGCGGCGAGAGTCTTTTCCACCAGAGGCGGATCCACCTCTGGCGGAAAAAACCGACAGGTAGAAATCCGTTGCCTCTTCGGCCTTACCGCAGATGTCTCCCACAAAAAGGAGCGACGGAATAATGCGAGGTCGTTCTTCGCCGACGGGGTTGGTGAGAATAAGTTGCCACGAGACGCCGTACTTATCTTGAATCCAGCCGTAGTGCTTGCTGAACGGATAGGCACCAAGCGGCATGAGTATTTTTCCATCCTCGGCGAGCTTGTCCCAGAGTACATCAAGATGTTGTGCAGCTTCATTGTCCTCAGCGGGGTCAAAATTGATCATGAAGGATATCGATGGGTTTATGGTGAAAAGTGGGCCAGCGCTGATGGCCATAAACGAGTATCCAAACAGATCAAACGAAACCGTGTCGCAATCTCCCGATGGAGTGTCGTGGATCGTGGAAATGTTGGTTATGGTGGATTGTTTTTTTTCGTCTACTAAAGAAAAAGATTCTGTGTAGAATTTGGCAGCTTCTTTCGCTTCTTTGTCGAACCAGAGGTGGGGGGTGATGGTGGGCATAGAAGGGTTACGTGTAGTTTAAAACAGTTTTTTTAGCTTGGTTTTCCAATTTTTTTTAAGGTATGGTTCTATCTGATCGACTTGTTGTTGTCTTAAAATTTTTTCAAATTTTTCCCCGTGCAGTGCGTCATCAAGAAATTTTTTGGGAAACATTTTTTGGACCGATCTTGCAAATTCATTTCCGCCTAACGGCTCTTGAAAAGATTGTAGAACATATTCGCCCCGATCATTTTTTAGAAAAGTAAGTACGGACGGTACGCGTGTGGCGCCACTAATGTTTTTTAATTCGCCATTTTCGAGCGCAAACCAATCGTAGCTTGATAGTGCGTAAACTGTTGTCGTATTTCCTTGTATTTCAGTACCTAGAATTACGTGGCCTTCGGTAGCAAAATCACCGGCTGAGTATCCCTTGGTTTGTGTTAGATTTGCAAAATGCACTGCCTGTTCCAAGTCAGTCGTAGGAGAAGTGGCGATATTCGGGCTCGAAGCGGTAGTTGAAGGAGTGGTGTCGTTTTTAACGATTGGTGACGCCAGGTTATTCGAGGTACAGGCCGCTCCCGCACAAGAAAGTACTGTGCCAACTATAATAAGCGTTAAGATTTTTTGATTCATAGAGTGATTATTTTTTCAGTGTACTTTTTAAAATTATCCAAAATTGCTTGCCAGCCCGCGCGTTGCATTTCGGCTGGATTTTGGTTTTCCGGGTCGAAGGTTTCGGTTATGTGCACCGTACCGTCTTCTCGTTCGATAAACACAACCTGCACCTGACGCTGGTCTTCACCGTCCATGGTGTATTCTATGCGGGTCGGTTGGTCAACCGTAGTGTAGGTGCCGGTAAGATCAAAACCAAAACTTTTATCTTTGGCGGCCATGCGGGTTAGAAATCTTCCGCCCACACGCACGTCGTTTTCAGCGTAGGGAGCCTCCCAGTCAGCAGAGGCAAATGCCCAGCGGGTGATATGTGTTGGGTTGGTCCAAGAATCCCAGACAGTACCAAGTGGTGCGTGAACGATGGTTGAGACCGTGATGGCGTTTGGTTTCATAAATAGTATGAGAAATTATTTGGAGGCATGTAACCTGCATGAGCTCATTGTAGCTTTTTAGTGATTATTTGTCGAAAACAAGATACTCGATAATTAGGATTCTGTGCGGCTTCTTGCGCTGCTATCACCTTTTTTTGGAAAGGTCTATGCTGCAGGCTATAAGTTTATTGCGGAGAGAAATGTTAACGATTTGAATGGTATCATAGTGCTGTACGTCATATAATGAACTACTCCGCAGCTTGCCATGTGGGTAGTTCATTTTACATTCTATTAACGAGCGAAATCTTCTAGTTGTGAGCGCTATGTAAAAACAAGCTGTTTAAAACAGAGAGAACTCTCTGAGATATCTGCCACAAAAAATATACAAGTGTAAATTATTGACAAAAAACATAGTGCTTTTTTATACTACTAGAGTAGTTCTGTACCAGATTAATCCATTATGATGCCTCAATATGTCAAAAGTTGAATTTTTAGGCAACATATTTTTCCTTAAGAAAGGTGAGCAGGTGAAAGATACGACTGAGGATAAAGTTTTAGGTGTGTCAAAAAAGAGCATCTCCCGCCGAGACGCTTTGAGGCAGATAGGTGCAATGAGTGCGGTTGGAGCAGCGACAGCTGTTGAATTAAATATGTTGGGTGGTAAGCATCATACTGCCGAAGCGGGTGCAAAATCTCTACATCATAGTAATATAAAAGAGGGTAGGGAGCAGCAAACTAATAGGTTTGAAGCAGTTAATACAACAACGGCAGCAGCAGTGAGCGGTCTTTTTGTGAATTGGATCCGTCGCTGTGCTAAGGGTGATAGTTTTGGCCTTCGCTCAGCGGTCGAGCTTAACTCGGCTGAAGCTGCACGTATCGCGGCGTTACAGGCATTAGGCGGTAAAGAAGGTGTGGAAAAAGCTAGCGAAGAATCTGCGGCAATTTATGAATCGCTCATGCTTGTGCCTGCTCTTATCACAGCATCAGATTTTACTGCTCGGTCGGTGGCTGTACATCCGGAGAAAATTTTTAAAGAGGCTGAAGATATTATTGAGGGTACTAAACGACAAGAGATGGAACGTCCGGCATTTGAAGCTGATTCTCAAGAATGGAAAGAGTATCTTGAACATGTTAAC
>JBPOHP010000082.1:0-1884 GCA_052035445.1 Candidatus Magasanikiibacteriota bacterium | reverse complement strand
AAAGAATTAGATCTTCCCAAACCACAGAAACTCCACCGCGCCGACCATGATGCCGCGTATCTAGCCGAACGCGCTCGTGTGGTGCTCTACGAAAAAATGGGGTGGAAATAATTCTCAGTACACATTTTTAATACTACAACATCACGAGGTTCGATATTTTTTTATTATTGACAAAGAAACGTCTAGTGTTTTAGGATAGGCTGTTATCACAAAAAGCTGATAACCATAATCACACGAAACCTGTACCGAACATCATCGAGGTGAACCCATGTCAACCGCCGCGCTCGTTCCATTTTCCCCCCGTGCAAAAGTAGAATTGGCTCAACTGAAAGGAAATAAATATGTTGCCTACAGTCTCTTTTTTCCATTCTTCCTGTTTATCGGCCTACCACTCATACTGGCACACCCGCTCATACTAACCGGCGCACTACTGTTGGCATTTACTGGCATCGTCGTTGGCCTCACACTGCCGCACGTGAAAAAAAATTTTGAGTACGAACGCGAACAGCTCTATCTCAACAACCGCACCGACTATCTGCACGCCGAGGGCCTTCGAGAAGCTCTTGAGGAACTCATGCCTACTTCGCCCACAGATTTTCGAAATCCAGAACCCATCATTCCGGGAAACTGGCGGCCGTTTCGAGTTGAGTATTTTGCGAGTTCGGCCATCCGCGGTGACTTGTCTCGCATTCGAAACAGAAACTTTTTCGAAGGTCGCATCGAGGCCGAGGCCTACCCAGACTTTCTGAACATGAGCACGATCCTGTTTCTCATAGAACCTGAGACCAACAGAACCTTACGCGTACTCATTCCCAACCAACAGGCGACGCAAGAGCTTTTCGCCGGTGTCATCAAAACGTGGGGTAAGAAAACCGAATACGGCACCCATATGTCGGAAGTGGTCCAAGAGTATGCAAAGCGTTTTTCTGAACTTTCTGCTGCCGTCGCGCACTGCGACTTGATTGATCGACTTGCCGCTTCATGCGAAAAACCGCTCGACCAACGCCCAGCAGCAACCGTACAAGGTCTTGAGCTACAACGAGGAGTGGTATTGGCTACCAAATTCTTCGTGGACCACAAAGAGGCCCTTACCTTACCATCTGGACTTCTGGGAGATCTGACCATCCGAACGGAAAAAATCTTTCCTCCCATCGGAAAACTGCAACCTGTTCGCGCGCTGCACCACCCACTCGATTAGCACATAGTGCCCACCTCGTGAGAGGTCTGGGCACTTTTTTATAACCTATTTCTTCCGATCCTTCACCACCACGCCGTCTTTCAACTCCACCACCCGCTTCGCGAGCTCGGCATATTCCATTTCATGCGTTACCATAATAATGGTCTGGCCTTCTTTGTGTAGGTCGAGAAAAGATTCAATAACAATTTTTGAACTCGCCGAATCAAGGTTGGCCGTTGGTTCATCCGCAAACAAAACGCGGGGGTCGTGCGCGATGGCGCGCGCAATTGAGACACGTTGTTGCTGTCCGCCCGAAAGCTGGCTCGGTAAATTATTTTTTCGATCAGCGAGACCGACGCGCGTGAGTGCGGCAAACGCCTTGGCCTCGGCTTCGCGTTTTGAGGCGCCTTGCATCAAGATTGGCAGTGCTACATTTTCAAGCGCCGTGAGCTCAGGGAGCAAAGCATAATCCTGAAACACAAACCCCATTTTTTCAAGCCGCAATGCAGTCTTGCGCACTTCGCTGAGCGTAGACGTCGCCTGACCATCAAAAAAAACTTCGCCGCTACTTGGCGTATCGAGAAGCGAAAGCTGATAAAGCAGCGTCGATTTGCCAGCACCTGACGGCCCGATGATCGCAGCAAATTCACCATCTTTAAATTCAAGATTTATTTCTTTGAGTACGGTGAGTTCACTATCACCGGAGA
>JBPOHP010000089.1:0-3774 GCA_052035445.1 Candidatus Magasanikiibacteriota bacterium | reverse complement strand
ATGTTCTGGTTTTGTAACCCACGTACTTGCGGCACACTTCAAAGAAACAAAAAAAATTGATTTTCCGCGCTCGCTTTTTATTACATCCAAAAAACATATTTTTCGCTACTTAATCAGCCGTTTACGCCCGATCGAAAATTGCGATGTTACCGTCTATACCAACGATCGCAATAAGCGCGTTGTGGCGAGCAACGTAGTTGGTTGGGATTATGCGCGAGTGCAAGCCGGTGATTGTATCACCATTCTCAGGACCGGTCCCCGCAAAACCCGTAATCATATTATACTCATCACCGAAGCATCCCCCACCCTCATTCGGTATGTCCATGCACGGGCTTGGCCAAGCGAAGGTGAGTATGGCCACGGCGTTGCGGAAGGAGAAATAAGCATTACCAACCCTGGGAAACCACTTCGTGACCAAGCGTTTACCGAACGCGGTATAACCGGCGAAAAAAATGAAACCTGGCGCGAAGTTGCGGATGGGGAGTGTGTTGAAATTCGTCGTTTTTCTCTATGAAGATAACCACACTTCAAGAAATCACCAGTTTGTTCGAACGTGAATTTGACTACGGCCGGGCAGAACGTGTCGAAGTTGTAACGACTGGATATCTCAGCACTAATTGGATCATTCACACCCGAGACACTGTTTTTTTCTTGAAAAAATATCGTTCAAAATTTTCACCGAAAGAAATTCTTGCAATCCATGAGGTAATGCGTTTGTTTGAGACAGAAGGAATCCCAATAATCAATCCCCTCCCTACGCGTAATGAGCAAACCGTATTTGAATACGACAACGGTCTATACAGTCTTTTTCCGTACGTCAAAGGCAAAAGCGTTCAACGAGATGAGCTGGAAACGGGGCATATCGCAGCACTCGGAACTATGCTCGCACAGATTCATGACAAAGGCGGACTTTTGCCGAACCCGCGGGATTTAGCCATCTTCAACGGCTGGGATCGGACATTGTTTTTGGAGCAGGTTAACGACATAAAAAAAATACAGAGTGCCAAACCACACCTTGATGAATTTGATCGAGCAGTGCACGAGGCGATCGAATATAAGTTGTCGCATATTTTTGGTGATTTACGAGTGCCTGAGGATTTCTTTTTTTCTGAGTATGTTGTAATGCACGGTGATTTTCACGAACAGAATGTATTTTTTGACGATCACACTGCGATCACGCATGTTTTTGACTGGGAAAAAACTGCCTATGGTCCGCGCGCGTTTGAGCTTGTCCGCTCACTCTATCTGGTCTGCATAGCAGCCGACGACATTAACGTGGAACAAGCTTTTGCACGAGCAAAAATCTTTTTTGATGCCTACCAGAAAGTACTTCCCCTCACTGAAGAAGAATTTAGAACAGCTGTCGAATTCTACTATGTTGACCAGTTCTATAGCATCTGGATCGAACACCTGCATTACCACGAAAAAATATCTGTTGCCGACAAACTTCTGAAGGAGTCCATCAGCCGCATCCAATTTCTTGAGCAGTATCGCGAAGAGTTTATACGCCGCATGTTCAACGAAAAAACACTTTCTAACTTCACCATCTAATTATCTCATCTATGGAAACCGCTAAAAAAATCAGCACGTTAGTATCAGTTACTGTCGGAGTTTTAATCATCCTCATGCTAAGCCTCGGTTCATTCACCATCGTTCAGCCCGGCGAAAAAGCGATCATCATCCGCTTCGGCACCATCCAGCGCGTCCTTGAACCAGGAATGAGTCTCAAAGCCCCCCTCATCGATCGCGTTGTCGTGCTCGACGTGCAAGTGCAAAAACTTGAAACCGAAGCCTCAGCTGCGAGTAAAGATCTTCAAAACACCACCGCCCGTATTGCAGTTAACTACCAGCTCGAACAAGGAAATGAACAACTCCTCTACTCAACAATCGGTCTGAGTTATCAAACCACGATTCTAAATCCGGCCGTGCAAGAATCTGTTAAGGCAGCAACCGCCAAATACACCGCCGAAGAGCTGATCACCAAACGCGAAGCAGTGCGCGAAGACATCCGAAAAAATCTGATAGAGCGCCTTAAAAATCGCTACATCATGGTAACCGATGTCAACATCATCAATTTTGCTTTCTCTGAATCATTTAACGAAGCTATCGAAGCCAAAGTGACTGCCGAACAACAAGCACTTGCCTCTAAAAATAAGCTCGAACAAACTAAATACGAAGCCGAACAGCGTGTGGTTCAGGCTAAAGCAGAAGCCGAAGCTATTAGAATTCAATCAGATGCCCTCAAAGACAACAAAGGGCTTGTCGAACTTGAAGCCGTTAAAAAGTGGAATGGAGTATTGCCGACGTACATGATGGGCAATTCGGTGCCGTTCGTGAATATTAAATAAATCAGCTAAAAAAAGACCCGTAGCACCCTACAGGTCTTATCTCTGACCGATGGGCTACGGGTTTCTTGGTCCGCGCGGTGCACTGCTCTGTTTTAGCCTCCTAACCTCCAGGAGTTCCTCACTCAATTCTTTGCGCATCTTTTCCAGATCGCGCAGTTCACCTTGAATTTGTCGAAGCACCTTTCCCGTCTTCTGCTCTTCATTAAATCGTGCGGTGTCTTCTTTCTGACGTTTTGTATAATCATCCATGGCAGGGATAATTCTATCCTCAAGCACCTTTGTGAATTTTTCCATTTCCCGGGCATCATGAATTAGTTTCGCACTCATGGTGCCTGTAATCAAGAGCACAACGAAAGTAAGAATCCACCACTTCTTCTTTTTGCGTTGCCAGTCTTGTTCATCCATTAAATACCCCCTTGTTGCGGAACATGTTTCTGTTCAAAGAACATTCGAGCTTTCTGACGACAGAATACAATAACACGCTTATACTACAATGTCAAGACTAAGTAATAACAAAAATTTTGGCTAAAAACAGCTCTATACGGTATACTATTTAAAAATTTGTATGCCTCTCACCCTTCTTACCACCGCCCTCCTCTACATGATCGGTTCGGCAACATTGGCCGCTGTTTTGTCACCGTTCATCACCAAACTCCTCTACCGTTTCAACATCACCCGCCGCGCCGAGCATGATTACACGCTCCAAGGCGAAGCGCGCGCCCACAAAGCTGGCACCCCAATCATGGGCGGTTTGATTGTCGTCATCACGATTCTTATCATCACGCTCGCCACCAACTGGGATCGACGATTTACCTACGTACCACTTGGAGTGATGGCGATTTCTGCACTTCTTGGCGCAGCCGATGATTTACTGAGCACCTTTGGTGGCAAACGCCGGTCCCGCGGCCTCAGCCAAACCCGCACCCTCATTGCCGTGCACAAATCGTGGGGCATGAAACTCTGGCTCACCTTCACCCTGCCCTGGGTCGCATTCCGCAGTGTCACGGGATTATTTGGCTCAAAACCTGGACGTGGGGTGCATGTGCACGAAAAACTACTTCTACAATTTATCGCTGGGGCCATTGCTGCCTGGTGGATTTATTTTAAACTCGGGCCGTATTGGACAACGCTCTGGATTCCGTTTGACGGACAAGTTTCGATTGGATTTCTCATGATTCCACTCATCATTTTTTTTGTCATGCTGACCGCAAACGCCGTCAACATTGCTGACGGGCTCGATGGCTTGGCAGGCGGATCACTCGTCGCCACGTTCTCTGCTCTCACGCTTCTGAGTACCGTTGCTGATATTCCGCCCCTCGCTTTTTTGAACGCGACTGCTGCCGGAGCACTTATCACCTATACCTACTTTAATATCAAACCTGCTCGGTTCCAGATGGGTGATGTTGGCTCCCTTGGTTTGGGCGCC
>JBPOHP010000029.1:0-4746 GCA_052035445.1 Candidatus Magasanikiibacteriota bacterium | reverse complement strand
GGGCGGAAAGTTATTGAGTTCATGATCAATCCCTTGAGCCAGGAGACGTAGGGCGTAGCGCTACCAACTCTCCTTATGCGCTTGAAAAAACGACGGGTTATACCGATCAAGCGATTGGTGTGGTGTCTACGAAGCCGGGCATCGTGTTGAGTGATTGGATTAGTAAATCGCTTGACCCAACAGCAGTTCGGGCAGTTGCCCTTGCCGGCCGTGTTCCGGTCAAAGTAAGTAGTGAGAATGGCCCTATTAAACAAGGTGATCTTCTTGCCCCTGCATCGTATCCGGGGGTAGCTATGAGTGTGTGTGGTTCTCGTCAATGTACACCTGCGTTTGTGGTTGGTGTTGCGCTTGAACCGTTCGACAGTTCTGACCCGCGTGATATTGGATCGGTTATGATGATGACGTATAACCAGTGGTTTGTCCCGAGCACGAGTATGTCTGTTGTGTCGTCTGTTCCAACATCAACTACGGTTGATCGTGGAGTGATGAGTGCTGACCAGGCAGGTTTTGCTACGGTTAGAGCCGGAGACGAGTCAGTCGATGTGGTATTTTCAGAGCCATTTACAGTTACGCCGGTGATCACTGTTTCGCTTGCCTCAGACGTCGTCATTACTCGAAGCTATATTACCGCAATGACGAAACGAGGTTTTAGGATAGCGATCAGCCCTCGTGCATCTAATGATGTGTTGTTTACATGGCATGCGTTAGGGGTTTCAAGTCCGGTAAATTTTTATGGGAATATTGAACGACAACCTTACGCACTGACCGGGGGGGTCGTTTCTGATTATGCCCCGTATTACGGACAGACCACAGGGGTTATTAATGGAGGTACACAAGGCGCAACACTCCCATCCCCTGTGATTTTACAAACAGATGTCCTATCTCCGTCTTCAAGCGTACCCTCATCAACCCCTATCGTCACAGAACCTCCCCCCCCTCCAAGCGTTGATAGTAGTGCCTCAACAGAAACTATTTCAAATACACCAGAGACCGAGCCGATTGTAAACAACGGTGGGCCAGTATCTTCTACTGATCAAACACCAACAACATCTCTAAGCGAAGAAACTGTATCTCCGCCATTAAACGATCAATCAACGTCAACCCCTTAAGTTGCTGTATGCATAGGTATAAAAATTTTCAATTCCAAAAACTTTCGACATATATTAAGTATAGTGTGTTAGTTTTTGTTATATGCTCGTATTTTGTGCGGGCCAACGTAGTAGAAGCGGCTGCGACTGGAACCATAGTTTCTTCACCAGCACTTGTTTGGTCAGATCAACTTGGGTGGATCAATTTTAACCCATCACAAGGTAATGTTGTGGTGACCGATGAAGGACTGAGTGGGTTTGTTTGGAGCCAGAATTATGGCTGGATCAATTTATCGCCTACTAACGGCGGTGTGCGTAATGATGGTCAAGGTCACTTAACCGGATATGCATGGGGAGAACAGGTTGGGTGGATTATATTTGATGGAGTAACAATTGATTCTCAAGGGTTATTTTCTGGCAGTGCACACGGACTCCGTGTTGGCACACTTAATTTTTCATGTGTTGGTTGTGCAGTGACTAGTACATGGCAAGCGCCGGTGAGCGCGTTACCGTCTAATCCTGGTTCAGCCCCGTCAATACCTTTAACTGTGACAGTAACCGGTTTTGTTACGGCTCAGAGTAGGGAATTAGTATTAAAATTATATTCCGCGGAGGCAAAAAAAATACGATTGGGATGGTCGTTTGATACACTATTTAAACCGTGGCAACCGTTTTTATCCGACATGACACTTTCCGTTCCAGAATATGCAATACACAATAATACAGTGACTATTTTTATTCAGGTAGAAGATGTTGACGGTCGAGTTTCTCTTTTAACACCATTTACATTTTACACCGGTGTTACCCAAGAACAGGAGTCGGTCATACTTACACCAAGCACGGTGCTTGAGAGCGCTTTGACATCATCACTACCCCTTGGTTTTAGCGCTGGCATTTTTGCTGGCTTACAGTTAGGGTGTGTGCCGTTTTTAGCATCAACCTTGCCTACGCCCGCTCTACGTCAATCAGAATCGTTGGAAATAAAAAAGTTACAGTTATTTTTGCAATCTTTCTTGAGAAAGAAAGAAATATCTTTTCCTCAATCTGGCGTGTATGATGGAATAACACGTAGGTATGTCAGTGAGTTTCAAGAATTATTTGCGCCTGAAATTTTAGCGCCTGAAGCATTGCGTAAAGGAACTGGCGTAGTGGGGCCAAGAACACGGTTGAAGATAAATGACATTGCTTGTCGAGCCCGTATATATGAAATTACGAGAGAGTTTTTACGCTAATGTTGTAACATGAACAAAAGCAGATATCATCTCCACCCACTTCTTCCGTCTAATATAGAGCCGGTTTGGCCGGCTGAAGAAGAGTTGCGTGCACCGGAGCCAGCACCAGCTTCACCATGGCCGCTGCGCCTATTCTTTTTGGTTCTCTTAGTAACAATCGTCGGAATTACGAGTATTTTTTTTGTGGTACACGCCACTCAGAAGTCTGAAGAGCAGAAGCTTAAGGCATATGCTCAAGCACTGGTTGCTGGGCTTACTACCGAAGAGCTGTTTGCTGTCAAAGGTGTTCGGGAAGACGTCGGAAGCCCTGCTTATGAGCATTTAAAACAAAAGCTTCTGAGCATGCATCGAGCAGATACTACCTTTCGTTTTATCTATCTCATGGGACGACATAATAATCAGTGGATTTTTTATGTTGACTCAGAAGCAACTTCCTCGCCCGATATTTCTTTGCCTGGCGACATTTACGCTTCAATTAATCCTGCAAATGAAGAGGTGTTACGCACAGGTAAAACAATGGTTTACGGGCCGTATCGTGACGAGTGGGGTACATGGGTTAGTGCGTCTGTAGCTGTACGAGATCGTTTGGGTAATGTCCGTATTTTTGCAGTTGATCGCGATGCGCATGCATGGCAATTTTTAATCATGACAGCAGCGGCCGTACCCGGATGTATCATGATATTTTTACTTCTAAATCTTTATCTTATTTTTTTGATAGATCGAAGAAATACCTATTTTTTGAACAGATTATTTACTCATCAAAAATTGGTTTGGGAGCAACACCAGCGTCTCAATTTAGCGGTAAACGCATCGCGTGACGGTATGTTTGATATCGTTATCAACACGGGTCAGGCATATTATTCTGAGCGGTTCCGAAAAATGCTTGGTTTTGAGCGAGACGAAAAAATCCTCGCTCCGTTTTTTTCTGAGTTTTTAAACAGAGTTCACCCTGATGACTATGACCGAGTGGTTACTAAAATCCAAGACCATATGATTTCTGGTGATCCCGTAGTGATTGATTTTAGAATTCGAAATCGTCATGATGAGTATGTATGGGTCAGTGGTCGTGGTAGTGCGTATTTTAATGAGTTTGGTAAACCGTTACGCTTCGCTGGATTTATCACGGATATTACCGAACAAAAAAAGCGAGAACATATGAGATCAGAGTTTATTGCGCTCGCCTCACATCAGTTGCGGATGCCGTTGACAGCTATTAAGTGGTTCGCGTCTCTTTTGAGAGCTGACGAACGGGGAAAGTTATCAGTTGAGCAAGTTTCATGCCTTGATAAAATTGAAACAAGTAATCAGCGTATGATACAATTAACTAATGATCTGCTCAATGTTTCCGCAATTGAAGAAGGGGTGTCGCTTGTTTTAAAAAAACAGAGTATATCATGTTATCAGATGGTTCAAAATATCATTAAAGAACTAACCTCTTTTGCACGAGATAGAATGATTAAGGTTGATATTCATAAACCAAAAAAAGATTTTTTTATCATAGTTGATGTAGAAAAAATGTCGGATGTGTTACGAAATATTATTCACAATGCGATTAAATATTCTGCAGAAAACTCAACTGTTGAGATCGAAATGCGACAACATTATGATACGGTAGAAATTATTGTGAAAGACTACGGGATCGGCATAGAGTCATCCGATCAACGTCACATATTCGATAAATTTTTTAGAGCCAGAAATGCGCGTTTAAAAGATGCGGAAGGAAGTGGAATAGGTTTATATGTGGCAAAAAAATTTATTGAGGCTCATGAAGGATCGATTGCAATCCGTTCTCATAACGGTAAAGGAACTACAGTTTCGATTCTGATTCCGACTAAAAAAATATCTTTGACATAACTATCGATGTATGGAAACGATTAAAAATCGTGGCAAGATTGTGGTTGCAGAAGATGAACAGATTTTATTAAAAGCAATTACTATCGAACTTGCTCACGCGGGTTATGAAGTTTTATGCGCAACTAATGGAGAAGAAGCTGTTACTCTGGTCAAAAAAATAAAACCCGATCTGCTTATACTTGATATTTTAATGCCGAAAATGGGAGGGCTAGAGGCCTTAGCGAAAGTGAGGTCTTACCGAGAATTTCGAGATTTACCAGTTATTATTTTGTCTAATTTAAGCCAAGATGAAGATATTGAACGAGCACAAGAACTCAATGTCCAGAAGTACTATATTAAAGCAACAGTTGATTTGGCAGAGGTTGTTCGATGTATTGGCCAAATGTTGTCAGATCGGGTTAGTGGTGGCGTGAAACGGTCTACAAAGAGAATCAAACAATGATTTTATGTATTTTCGAGATCGATGGATGACGCAGATCGTGCGGTGTTCATCACGTATCTTTTACCACAAACAAAGTCTTTCTGCTGCCCAGGGAGTTGATTTTATTAAAAAAATTTTATTATTATTCGGG
>JBPOHP010000135.1:0-2574 GCA_052035445.1 Candidatus Magasanikiibacteriota bacterium | reverse complement strand
ACCAGAGGGAACAGCTGGTGTAGTACGAGCCTATATTACGGGTACTATGTGGAATCAGGTCCAGCCTGTTAAATTGTGGTATTTCTCGTCCATGCTTCGCCATGAACGTCTGCAGCCAGGTCGTCACCGTGAGCATTTTCAACTAGGTTTTGAAACATTCGGAGTAAAGGATCCGGCTATCGACGCAGAACTTATTTTAATTGGGTACAATTTTTATCTCGACATGGGATTGCCGGTCGAGGTTCGTATTAATAGTCTTGGTAATACAGAAGAGCGTGCTCGGTATAAAGAAGAGCTTATTAACTATTACCGAACAAAACGGAGTTATTTGTGTGAAGATTGCCGGCAAAAATTGAATAAAAACCCCCTCAAACTTTTGGATTGCAAGGAAGAACAGTGTCAACCGATAAAAGAGGAGGCGCCACAGTTAGTTGATTGGCTAGGGACTGAGTCAAAACAGTATTTTGTTAAGGTTCTAGAGTTTTTGGATGAATTGGCTATCCCGTACGTGCTTTCACACACGCTTATTCGTGGACTTGAATATTATTCGGAAACTATCTTCGAATTTTTTGTCCAATCTGGAGATGAGAAGACGGTCTATGCTTTAGGTGGGGGCGGTCGTTATGATGGGTTGGTTGAAGAGTTGGGCGGAAAACCGACTCCAGCGGCTGGTATTGGGCTTGGGGTTGAGCGAGGAATAGCTGCTGTTAAAACGTTTGAACATAGTCAGCACAGAATACTGGTGCCTGACGGGAAGGTAGATATTTATTTTGCCCAACTTGGTGACGATGCAAAACGACGTGCGCTTAAAATTATTAATGATTTGCGCATGAGTGGAATCCGGGTTGCCTTTAACTTCTTCAAAAATTCACTTAAATCTCAGCTAGAAATCGCTCATGCACTAAAGGTTTCCCACGTTCTTATTTTGGGTCAAAAGGAGGTGCAAGATCGAGCTGTTATTATCCGCGATATGGAATCTGGCGTCCAAGAAATAGTTGATCAGAAGAAGATTGAACAGCTTCTTAAGCGTAAGTTGGGCCTTGAAACTGGTATTGGGCAGCTTTAATCAAGGCCATATTTGACGACTGGTAGTATCTCGGGTATACTTCTTAACAAGAACTTCGAGTACTGTTTATTTATATTTTTTCTGTCAAAGATCTTCTTTGACGGAGCTTTGAATGGAGGTGAAAACGTGTGTCTATTAAACGTGGTAAAGGCGAGTCGTTCGAATCAATGATGCGCAGATTTAGTAAGACGTTTAAGCTGTCCGGAAAGATGCCAGAAGTTAAGCGACGTCAGGCCTACGACACAAAAAAACGTGTTACAAGTAAAACTCGTCGTAAAAAAAGTGCTTTGAAACGTATTGAGACAGCAGCTAGTATTGCGTATCTCAAAAAAATTGGACGTTTGCAGGATGATATGATCAAGCACCATAAGTAATTTGTTAATTCTTTCTGTACTGAGTGGTTTAATTGCCATTGTCACATGCTTCAATGGACTCTTAAAAAACCAGGAAGAGAACGAAAATCTGCCCAAAAAGCTCTTATGTTTTTTGTGGTAGTTTTTTGTTTATTTTTCCTGTCAAACAATCCTGCGGTGGCTCAAACTACTGTCGGTTCATCTCAATTAACAGTTGCAGACACGGGTATTCAAGTAATTGGGCAACCACTCGGAATGGCCACAACAGATATCCGTATTTTTATAGCGCGAATTGTTCAGGTGGCACTAGGTTTTTTGGGCACAATAATGTTTGTGCTTATCTTATACGGAGGTTGGTTATGGATGACGTCAGGGGGTAACAGCGAACAGATTGATAAGGCAAAAAAAGTTCTGGTTAATGCACTTATTGGTTTTGTCATTATCTTATCTGCGTACGGCCTAACGGTATTCTTGATTAAGTCATTTGCCGACGAGTTAAATCGGTCTGTTGATACTGGTTCGACTGCAACAACATTTGTTGCTGATAATTTTTCGGGTAGTGGATCGCTCGGCGTGGTTTTAAAAGATCATTATCCAGCACGGGAACAGGTTGATGTGCCTCGTAATACAAAAATAGTTATTACATTTAGAAAACCTATAAAACTTGATAGTTTTGTCACAAATACCAATAAAAGTGTTGATAGCACCGGTAAACCATTATATGGAGACTGTTTGAACGTTGGTTCAGCTATGAATTGGGAGGTTGATTGTGATGCGGCGATACTTGACGCGGATCATATCTCTATTCAGAGAGCTGATACTGGTGAGATGATTCGAGGTGCTTCAGTGCTTGGTAGTGGGACTGGTGGTAAGATATATACCATTGTTATTCGACCGTACGATTTTTTGGGGAACGATAAAAATCCTGTCGCCTACAAAGTTCGGTTGGGTAAGGCGGTGTTACAAGATGATCTGGCAAACAATAACCCTCCGGCATTTAGTGTCCGCCTCGGTGGTCAAGATTTTTATGAATGGCAGTTTACTTGTAGTACTGTGCTCGACACCTTGCCTCCGGTAGTGAGGAGTGTTTTTCCTGCGCAAGCATCTGTTGAAGACAAAAACTCTGTTATTCAAATTGATTTCAATAAGGCAATG